>JAOZKS010000067.1 GCA_029935255.1 Pontiella sp. | reverse complement strand
CGCGCGTTTCCGCACCCAGCTCGCCGAGATACTGCACGAGGTTGTAGGTAAAAGAATCGTAGTTATCTATTACTAAAATCATGCTTATCTCTTTTGTGTTTTTGAACCACGGATACACACGGATGGACACTGATAATCAAAGGACTATTCGTTTCCATTCCAATCGCGCTTTTTTAAAATTAACGATTAACTCGACCTTCATGCCGGTAATTTTTAGATAATTCAACATTTGCCCGATTTCATGATCAGTGATGTGATCGATTACCTTCGTGTCCACGACAACATTGTTATCTACAATTAGATCAGGAATGTACTCTCCAACAACCACATTCTTGTACACGACATCATGACGGGGTTGTTGCCTGTATCTGATTCCCCGCAAACCAAACTCCACCACCAAAGCATTTTCATAGGGCTTCTCCAATAATCCGTGCCCCAACTCATTCAACACCTCCATGGAACACCCTATAATTTCACGGGTCAAATCCTCATATTCCAATCCGTGTCCATCCGTGTTCATCCGTGGTCCCTCTCTTGTCCGTTCATTCGGGCGGCGTGATAGTGCTTGGCAAGGGCGAGAGCTGTCATCATACCACGAGCCTTATTACGTGTTTCTTCATATTCGTTGATCGGTACGGAATCGGCGACGATTCCTGCACCGGCCTGAACATAGGCTTTGCCTTTGTCAAGGATGACCGTGCGGATGGTGATGCACGAATCAAAATTTCCGTTGTAGTTAAAATAGCCGACAGCACCGGCATACGGCCCGCGCTTGCTCTTTTCCAATTCCGCGATAATTTCCATGGCACGAATTTTCGGGGCGCCACTTACGGTTCCGGCCGGAAAGGTAACCCGCATGACATCATACTCATCATGGTCATCGGCCAATATTCCCGTTACATCGGAAACAATATGCATCACATGGCTATACCGTTCGATGAGCATCAGGTCCGGTACTTCGACGGAGTTGAATTTGCACACCCGACCGATGTCGTTACGGCCAAGATCGACGAGCATGATGTGCTCCGCGAGCTCCTTCGGATCGGCCAGCAGATCCTTTTCGTAGGCCACATCTTCCTGGGCTGAGCGTCCTCGCGGCCGCGTTCCGGCAATCGGACGAACTTCGACCTGTTTGTCTTCACATCGCACATGGATTTCGGGTGAGGTTCCCACGACGGAGCTTTCCCCCATATCGAGACAGAACATGTAGGGCGATGGATTGATGGTGCGTAATGCGCGATAGACATCCAGCGAGTCGGCTTTATTCTCCACCTCGAATCGCTGTGAAATCACGGTTTGGATCACATCGCCTGCACGAATATATTCCTGCACTTTTTCGACCATCCCAAGGAATTCCTCCTGGGTGGTATTCGACTTCGGCTCTAACGGATCGACTTCATCGCATGTATCGATGAGAACACGTTTGATCGGTGTCAGGAGCGCCTCGCGAAGTTCATTAATCTGGCTAACGGCCTTATCATAAGCCTCATTTGGGTCGTCTTCGATATGGGCATTGGCCAATATCTTGAGTCGATGCTTTACCCGGTCAAAGATAATCAGGCCATCCGTCACCATGAAAACCATGTCCGGATTTCCGATCTCATCGTTTCCAATGACTGGAATCCGCGGTTCAAACTGCGAAATCATATCATAGCCCAGAAACCCGACCGCTCCGCCCACAAATCTGGGCAAGCTAGGGTCGTCCACCACCGGAGTGAACTGTTGCATGTGATCCTTCAACGCATCCAGCGGATCAACATCTTCAATGACCGTTGGTTCATCCCCATTGGAGTCGATTTCCACGCGGCGGCCATAGGCGCGGATAATACTTCGCGGTGTTCCGCCGATGAAGGAATACCGCCCAATCTTTTCGCCCCCCTCGACGCTTTCCAAAAGGTAGGTGTGCGACGCATGCTCTCGCTCACGCAAATAGGTCCGGACGCGCTCATAAGCCGAAACCGGGGTTTCCTGATCGGCCAGGAGTTCCTCCCAAACCGGCACTAGATTTCCCCTTTTCGCCTGCTCTAAAAATGTTTTTCGATCGGGTACTACAGCCATAGGTTCTTCTCACAATTAAAACGAGAATCACGGAATACACTGAATGCACGGAAAAAGCAAAACTTCCGTGTATTCCGTGGTTTAACAATCTATCCCTTCAATTTCAACAGAATCTCCATCGAGGTCTTCTGCATCGCCACCACGCGCTCTTCGCTATGAGCTTCGTTGTAGCAACGGAATTCGGGTGCGTTACCGGAAGGTCGCATATGAAGGACTTCCTGCGACTCAAAGCTCACGCGTAAACCATCGATGCGGTCGATTGATTCTACCTTTCCGAAAGCCTCACCGAACACATCTTCAATGGCGGACACTTCTTCAAACTGTTTCAGGATTTTCGAACTCTCGTCGGTCGGAAAATCCTGAATGCGGTCGCTGGCGGTGAAACGCTGCGGAAGGTCGGTTAGTAATGCCGAGATCGGCTTACGCTCCTGGATGGAGAGCAAAATGATCGCCAACACCGGAAGGACGGCATCGCGCGTCGGCAGGGCGCACAACTCTTTTCCAAACACTGTGAAATTGCTGTTAGTCAGGAAACCGCCATTGGCCTCGTAGCCGACCACGCTCTTGCTTCCGGAAAAAGAGGCTTCGATCATCGAGGCCACTACGAAGGGCGATCCGATCTTGGTGCGGCGAATATCCGGAAACCATCCACACTTTTCGAGCGCGGTATTGCAGCTTACCGGCGTGCTAACGGAGTCGGCACCCAAATACTTTGCCGCAAGGATTCCGGCCACATCACCGCGCAACCATTCACCCTTTTCATCACTGATGAGTGGGCGGTCGCTGTCACCGTCGGTGGAAAGGATTGTGTCGAATCCGTTTTCCGCCGACCATTCCCGCGCCAGCTTAACGTCCTCTTCACGGATCGCCTCGGTGTCGACCGGAATGAAGGTGCTGGAGAAGCCGAGTGGCGTTACATCCGCGCCAAGGCTGGAAAAAATTTCAATCAACGCATCGCGACCGACCGCCGAGTGCTGGTATATCCCGATTTTTTTCCCCACCAAACAATCGGGCGGAAAGGTTTTCGTGAAGCGATTCACATAGTCTATCCGGGCTTCCAGGGTTTCCTCCGGCAATACGAACTCATTTTCCTCGAAAATAGAATCATCCACTTCAACCACCTGCTCACGAATTTGCTCCTCGTCGTACTTGAGGATTTCCCCGGAGCATTTATTGAATTTGATGCCGTTGCGATCGGCCGGGATATGACTGCCCGTCACCATGATGGCCGGACACCCCTTTTTCAGCCCGTACAGCGCCACCGCCGGAGAGGGAATAAATCCGCAGTTAACCGGTGTGTATCCCATGTCGGAAGCGGCTTTTGCCACTGCGGTCATAATGCGGCCCGAACTCGGGCGCAGGTCCCCGGCGATCGCAACGGAGCAAGAAGCTCCGTCTACTTTCTTCAACTCTCCGGATTCTTCCAAATATTGAAGAAAGCCTTTGGTGTAGATATAGCAAACCTTATCGCTCATCTCCACCGCCAGTCCGCGAGCACCGCTGGTGCCAAACTTTACGCCACTCTGCTGCATCAGGTCGTTGATCTTGATTTTCATGGTTCCCTCATTCGTAGACGGAGCTTCCAGCTCCGTTGGGTTGAATAACGCGCGTTGATGAATCCAAACGGAGCTGGAAGCTCCGTCTACGACTTCCTACTCATCCACATTTTCAAGTACTGCCGTCTCGAGATCGATTTTACGATAGTAGCAGTTACGCGGTTCGCCCTTGGTATTTTTTGTGTGACAGATACCCCCGCGATTGGGGCGCACAATAAAGAGCAATGAATTTTGCTCACAGTTGACGTAGGCGTTGAGCAGCTCGAAGGTTTCTCCGGAGGTCAGGCCTTTAATCCATAGTTCCTGACGCGATGAGCTCCAAAGCACCAGCATCTTGCGCTTGAGCGATTCCTCGAAGGCGATCTGATTGATGTAGGCCACAAGAATGACTTCTTTCGTGTCGGCGTGTTGCACCGCCACGGGAATGATACCCTTTGTGCCTTCAACCGCCTTTTCCAACTTATTCCAGTCCAGCGCCAATTCCAGCCCTTCTTCGAGTTCCTTGCTCATGAAATATTTTCTCCTTGTTATAAAACTACAGGGTCTAATAAAGCATAGCCCCGAACAAGCCGAAGTTGACATAAACCTTGAAAAGCAACTTACAGATTCACCCACAAAATCCTTGTAGATATATAGGGCTTTTGTATTCTTTCGAATATGAAATGTTACCTTTTAAATATAATTACTTTTGTGTTAATTGTCTTTTTCCCCGCTCTATCCAATGCCGACGAATGGAGAAAATTAACCGGCAAACAGCTGGTATTTTGCAAACCCCACATGGAAGCCTTGGTCGAAACCTATCAAAAAAAGGGTGCCGAGGCGGCACTGGTTCAACTAGGAACGGCCTACGACTTAGCGGAATCAACATTTTCCGATACCACTTTTTTCTATCGGATCATTTGGTGGGAGGCTCAGATTCAAACAGGGCGAAACAATGAGGAGTGGAGTATTGATTTATACCAATTTCTGATGGAACGGAATCACCAAAAGAACCCTGAAACAGCAATAAATATTCCAGCCGTCGACTATATTTTATATGGGAATACCGCCCAATCACTACGCGATATCGGTAAGGCAGCTCAGGCACGCGCCTTGATTCTGAACGTCGAAAAGAGTCAGTGTACATACAAGAAAATGGATACCAGCTGCTCCGTCTATAAAGACCTTGGCCCCCTCTTTTCTTTCATGCCCGATGCCCGCAAACGAGCCTTTCCAATTTATGTTCAAGATTTATACCCTGAGAAACATAAAAGCCCATCCACAAATCCACGCTTCATATACTACCCTTACATATATGGAATTGGTTATGCCGCCCTATCCGCTCAGGATCAGGGCGACTGGGTTCGCGCCGCGGAACTCAACCAATGGTTCATCCAATATACCGATGAATATATGAAAGGAAACGACCGCATGAAAAATGAGGTTTGCAGATGCTCACTGGATGCCGCGCGACGCATGGCTGAGATTTGCCTAATGCATGGACACCCTGAAGAAGCGGCTAGATTCTATGATGAGTTTATTACTAAAGCCGAAGGGTACTACCACACCCCAAAACATAACCTATACGATGCGAAACTAGAACGTGAACTCATCAATATTAAGCTGGGAACCCTAACCGAAGAGGCTCTTGAAATTGCCGATACGGCTGCAGAACTTATCTCAAGCCACATATTTCATTCCCGACTCGACGGCGTATCCATTAAACTAAAAAAAGCTCGCATTTACCACGCATTGGGATACACGCAAGAGGCTTGGGATCTGGTTAACCGGCTCTTCAAAGAAACCGCCGACGATGTCAACCCCTACCTTAAAATCCATATGCTACGAACCGCCATCGACCTCGCACTGGCCGACGGCGGAACTCATCCCGAACTAGGAACGTGGTTGATCCGCGCATTGGAAAACGAACGGCATATGGGGAATAAATTCGGCGAACTTTCGCTCTACGAAAAGTATGCACAGTTTCTCGCCATCAACGGTCTCTACGAAGAAGCCGTTGCCATCCAGCACGAAGCGGTCCGACTGGCGAAGGCCATGAACCTGCCTGACCGCTTTGCAAGCGCCCAACATATACTCGCACGACTATCCTCACAGATAAAAACCCCGCCTCCGACGGCAGATCCCTCCCCCGCGAAACCCACAGATAAACCGGAGGGAACCGCGATTCAAGAAAGGTCATCCACCGCGGCTCAACAACCAGCAGACCCAGTAGAAAATTCATTTGGAATAACCAGACAAAGACCGTTTTCTGCAACGGTCGACATCCAACCCAGCCTAAGCCTAACCACCTCCCTCCCCGGTCAACCCGCCCACGGACGCTTTTATCTCATCAATCCATCAGCCAATGCCATTCAAGGTGAGCTTCAACTAGACGGCCCCGTCGATATCCTAAAATGGCAAAATGAGAATTGGCTGACCGCAGGATCCAGCCCTTCATTTTCAGAGACCTCCCTTTCAAGGTCACTCACGCTGTCCGCTGGAGCCTGCTGCATCATCGACATCGTGGCTCTACCAACGGATGAAGGATCAGGTTCAACAGTTGCATGTAGCTGGATCGTTGACGGAACGGTTTCGGCCTCGGGCCGCTGGAGCTATGCGGAGTCCACAAGCGAAAAACGCACAGCCGTAATCAACGCACATGAAATCCAAAACAATCCGTTCTACCTCATCCCAATCCTCCATATGATTCAGAGGAAGGATGCAGAGAAACAAGAAGTTGTGGACATCACCGTGGAGGCCTCGTCGCCCATGCGCATCGAAGCCTATAACGAATCGACAGGGGAACTCCTCTACATCGATGCCAATGGAGACGGCGATTTTGAAGATAAAGGCGATCTGATCATATCCGATACCAACCAAAATAACTGGCCTGACATTCACTTTATTTCCAACCAGAATCTCGCTTCGATCATCCTGTATGTTAAACCGGAAAATGGATCCAATACAGAGCAGGAGCTAACGGTTAAACTGCTTGATAACGGAATTTGGCGGACTGATGCCATCGACATCATCAAATAGAACATCCTTTACAACCTCACTTCAATTCCCTGATCACGCATGTATTCCTTCACTTCACGAATTGTGAATTCGCCAAAGTGAAAAATAGAGGCCGCGAGAACCGCATCGGCCTTGCCCTCGGCAACCCCATCGACCATGTGCTGCAAGGTGCCCACTCCCCCGGAAGCAATGACCGGAACACCGACCGCTTCGGAAACGGCCCGGGTTAACTCCAGATCAAACCCATCCTTCGTACCATCGGCATCCATGCTCGTAAGCAGGATTTCTCCTGCCCCGCGCTGGGTTCCTTCGATTGCCCATCCAACGGCATCGAGCTCGGTCGGGTTGCGACCGCCATGTGTAAAAACACCCCATGTTCCGTCCCCATTGCGGCGCGCATCGATCGCCAATACCGTACATTGCGAACCAAACATATCGGAGCATTCGTTAAGGATATCAGGATGGGTAATCGCCGCCGTGTTAAATGAGACTTTGTCTGCTCCAGCCTTAAGCATTCGGCGCACATCGGCCGGTGTACGGATGCCGCCTCCGACCGTTAGCGGCATGAAAACCTGCTCGGCGCAGCGACGTACGATATCCACCATCGTTTCACGGCCATCGCTCGATGCCGTGATATCCAAAAAGGTCAGTTCATCTGCGCCCTGTGCTTCGTAGACTTTGGCGCATTCCACCGGATCACCCGCATCACGCAGATCCACAAAATTCACGCCCTTCACAACGCGCCCGCCCGTTACATCCAGACAGGGTATGATTCGTTTTGCCAACATAAGAAATCCCCACTTCCTTCAAAGGAGATCGAAGATAATCCGAGGATCTCCAAAACGCAACCGGGTTTTTATCCGTTCCAGTTAAAGAATTCATCAATCCGCATAGGTGGCCTTTTCTTCTTCGTTCAGCGAAATGGATTTAAATGGGCTCATCCGGTCGCTCCTCGTCGGTTGAAACATGGCTCAATGAAGGATCAATAGGTTTAGCTGATTTTTTCAGCGTTTTAATGAACATGTTAAGGCCCGCGATAATGATAAAAACAGCAAACATTCGCTTGAGTACCAAGGAGGGTATACTGAAAACAAGCTGGGATCCAATCAAGGCACCAACCACGCCACCGAGCCCCATCAAAGCCGAAACCGGTAAGCTAACCTCGATTTCAGGATTTAGCTTGTACCGAATGGCACCAACCAATGCCATGGGAATCATCACAACCAATGCCGTTCCCTGAGCACTTTTTTGTGCCAAGCCAAAACCCATGACCAACAGCGGAACCATTACGATTCCGGCTCCCACTCCAAACAACGAACTGACCATTCCGGCACAAAGGCCCGCTAAAATAAATAGATACCAGTGCTCCATCCCCGTCTCCTTAATCGCTTATACAATCCGACTATTTTCCATGCAAACCGACAAATCTGCCAACGCATCGGCTTCCACCTTGTTATGCGTAATATGGAGCGTGGTTACTCCCGTCTGTTCTTGACGAGTTTTAGCAAATCGAACACTTCCTTCCTCGTATGATCATCCAGCGCACTCAGCGGCTCGTCCAGACACCGTATACCGGGCGAGGCGGACAGAGCACGCCCCAAAGCCACCCGTTGCGCCTCACCCCCACTCAACCCCTTCGGTTTACGACCCAGAAGCGGACGTATTCCTAACAAATCAGACAACTCATCTACCCGCCGATCAATGGTTTTACGTGCAATCTTACGAATGGTTAAGGCTAGGGAAAGGTGCTCGCGAATCGTCATCGTTGGAAACAAAGCCAAATCCTGCGGAACAAACCTGAGCTATCGGCCATTTTCCTGCGCAGGCCAACCATCCGTACGGAACGGCGAAGCTGGAAACCCTTCTTTATTGAATAGATTGCAATTCACGGGATTGTCCGCCCAAGCATACCGCACAGCAACGGGATCTGCTACCTTGCTAGAGCTAACCACAACCGTATCGCCAACAATCACCGCCTGCGCAACAACAAACTGCTTGTCCGCTCCAGCAAGGGCGAAGGTTTTAAGCGGCTCGCCACCCTGCTCCACCAGGCCGGAACCTATATCATCGAACTTCACAACAATCGTATTCCCTTTCGTTTTCATCGACTTATAGATCGGCCCACCCGCAACAACATCCTTTTTGTAGGTTTTCGCCAACGCTTGCTGCGCCAAACGATAACCAACGGCCTGCTTATTGGTCGGATGAATATTTTTCTCCATCCCCACATCAATCGTGATGGCTATCCAGGCATTCGAAACCTCTTTATGAAACTCCAGAAAACTTTCACGAATAAATGCCCATGCCGTATCTTCAACCGGTTGCGACTGAGGGGCCTTGAAATTGACCAACTGAACGGCATAGAAAGGGAAATTTCCGCCCCAATCCTTGCGCCACTGCACCACCATATTTTCGAGCAGATCACGATAGAGAATCGCCTGTTCCGTTGAGTGGGCATTCGCCTCTCCCTGATACCAGATCGCACCGCGCATGCCGTACGGCACCAGTGGATTAATCATGGCGTTGTAGAGATTGGCCGGATAGTTTTGCGAGTTGCGAGGGTTCTTTTGTTTTCTCGGACGACGGGGAGCTTTACTGCCTTCCGCTTTAGACCGCGTAACCTTCTGCCTCCACTCTTCCATTAGCTTGGCATGCCGCTCTCCACCGGCTGCTTCATCAAATTTTTCCGCTTTGGCATCCAGCTGCGCCTTATCGGCAGCAACGGCAGGAAATTGCTCCAGCGATGCCGCGGGACTCCACGCCTCAATACGTGTTCCTCCCCAGCAGGAACGAATCAGCCCAACCGGAACATCCAGTTCCTGATGGAGTTCACGGCCAAAGAAATAGGCCGTGGCAGAGAAGACACCAATGCTTTCCGGGGAGCAAACCTTCCACGAACCCGTGCAGTCTTTTTGCAGTTCAGTACTCGCCTTCAGATCGGTTAGGAACATGCGGATCAGCGGATAGTTGGCTGCCGGTTGTTCCTTGTCGAAATTATCAGAACCCTTAACGGCCATTTGCATATTTGACTGCCCCGAACAGAGCCAAACTTCGCCAACCAGCACATTTTCAACTTCCACCGACTCCCCGCCAGACACCACCTTCAGCAAGCGAGGCTCCGTAGAGGCTTTCATTTTTTTAAGCCGAACCATGAATTTTCCGGTCTTATCCGCCTTCGCCGACTGTTCCTTTCCGGCAAACGAAACCGTCACCTCAGCCCCCGGATCCGCCCAGCCCCATACCGCAACGTTCTGATCACGCTGCAGCACCATGCCATCCGAGAACAAGGCCGGAAGGTTTAACTCCGCAAAACTCGAAAGACCCACAGCCCACACCGCCAAAACCATCATTAATCTGCGCATTTTATTCTCCTTTATTTATATCTTCATTACAGACTTCACCAGACACGTTGTAGTGCCGGGCGGTTAGCACAGGAAGGTCTGACTTGCGCTCAATCGTGAGGGTTAGGAACCCACCCTGTACATTTAAATATTTATGCTCAGGCAAAAGATTGTCATTTTTCCATCCACCGGCATGCTTATCGGAAGTCGGCCCGCACGAAAACTCCTTCACGCCCGTTTTGGCATCGACCGAAACATATTGCCAATGGCGATCTCCGCAGGCCACGAACATATTTTTC
>JAOZKS010000343.1 GCA_029935255.1 Pontiella sp. | reverse complement strand
TGGAGTTGGCGGGGTAGAGCGAGAGCGGCTGGAGGCCGCGCAGGCAGGTTTCGCGTCCGCCGGCGATGCGGACTTCCGCATAGGTCAGGATGAAGCGGAACATGCAGAGCGTGCGGAGGCAGTCGTTGGGCGATAATCGTTCCTGCCCTTCCAAAGAAGTCCCTTCGCGTGGATCGAGGAAGTTGATGGGGGCGGAGTCGGTGTCGAGTTCTTTGAGCATTATGCCGAGGTCGACGCGGTCTTCGAGGCTTTCGCCCATGCCGATGAGCCCGCCGCAGCAGAGGTCGAGCCCGACTTTTTTGATGGTGCGGGCGGTTTCAACGCGATCCTCGAACTTGTGCGTGGAGCAGATGGAGGGATAGAAGTTGGCGGAGGTTTCGAGGTTGTGGTTGAAGCGATCAACACCGGAATCCTTGAGGCGCTGCGCCTTTTCCTCGGTCAAAAAGCCCATGGAGGCGCAGAGTTCGAGCTGTGGGTTCTGCTCCTTGATTTTTACGGCGGCCTCGCAGATGGTTTGCAATTCGGATTCGGAGGGGGCGCGGGAGCTGGTGACGACGCAGTAGCGCAGGGCTTGCATATCGGTGGCCTCTTTGGCTCCGGCAACGATTTCATCGGCCGATTCCATGACATATTCCGCAATGTCGGCGGAGGAGGTTTTGGATTGGCTGCAGAATGAACAATCTTCCGGGCAGGCCCCGCTCTTGGCGTTTTTCAAGACATGTAGGCTGACCTTCTTGCCGAAGAAGTTTTTACGAATCAGATAGGCCGCTTGCAGCACGTCGAGCAGTTCGTCGTCGGGCGAGTTGAGCACCGCCAGTGCTTCGGCGCGGGTAATCGGCTCGCCGCCATCCAAAATTCGATTTGCCAATGCTTTCCAGTCCATGTTCGTTCCTCTGCTTTTAAGAAAGCGGTGGAGACTAGTTATGCCGCCGTGGAAAGTAAATGTGGACTCCGTCTAAATTAGAAGTTCACCAGACGGTTTTGATGGAACCGCCGTCGGCGGCGATGGTTTGACCGGTGATGTAGCTGGCGGCATCGGAAAGCAGGAAGGCTCCGAGTCTGCCGAATTCCTCGATCGTGCCGTAGCGACCCAGCGGGATCCCTTGCTCAACCGAGGCTTTGATTTCTTCCACGGAACGCCCGCGTGTTTTGGCATTCATCGTATCCAGTGCCCGGACGCGGTCGGTATCGATTCGGCCCGGCATCAGGTTGTTCACGCGAATGTTTTCCGGGGCGAGCTGTTGTGAGAGGCTCTTGGCCAGACTGGTCACACCCGAGCGCATCACGTTGGAAAGCAAAAGGAAGTCGATGGGCTCCTTCACCGAGCAGGAGGTGATGGTTAGAATGGAGCCTCCGCCTTCCTGTCGCATGAAGGGAAGCACCCCACGTATCATGCGGACGGAGCTCATCAGCGTTAGCTCGAAGGCCGCCTGCCACTGCGCATCTTCAAAATCATCGAAGGTTCCTGCGGGAGGGCCGCCGACATTAACGACGAGCATCTCAACGCCGCCAAATGTTTCGTTGGTGTTTTCCACCCATTGGAGAATGGAATCGGGGTTTGTTGCATCCAGTACATTGGCCAGCACCTCGGTTCCGGTTTCCTCGGCCAGCGCCTCTGCTGCGTCAAAAATTTCTATCTCATTCCGGCTCCCGATTGAAACCAGCGCACCCTCGCGAGCCAACTCGCGGGCAATGCCAAAACCCAACCCTTTACTTGAAGCGGCCACCATCGCCACTTTTCCGCGTAATTCCAGTTCCATGACTATCTCCCTTGCTTTCTCTTGTACTTGAATTCCGGGAGTTCCGATTCCCACGCCACGCCTTCTTTTCCTTGTTGATAGCCAAGGTCAAAAAGCTCACGCATATAGGCAGGGTCGAAGGCTTCATCTGGCTCGCGAAAGTCGGAGGGCATATAGGCCAAGTGAAACTCCAACTGATGGTCTTGGGCTTCCAGATAGATATGATACATATCCATGAGTGCCATGGCATTCACAAGCGATTCCGCGGTTTTTACCAGAATGGGCAGCGTCTTCGGCTCAACCGCTTCGACTTTGGGTATGATCGGCGCGTTGCGCAGCACATACACATGCGCGGGTCCATTCAATCCCGAGGCTTCCAAGGCGGCGCGGATGTCGAAGCTAATCGGAAAAACAAAGACCTGCGTGGTCGGGCCGCCGTCCACATGTAATTCATCGAAGGCTTTTCCGTCCTGTTCTACTCGGAATAACTGCGGGGGGAAAATCCCAGGAAATGCAGAGGAAGCCATGATGACATCGATAATCAGGTCATAGGCTCCGGGGTGGCCGCTGGAAGCAATGGCTCCGATGTTCCAAATGACAGGACGGACGGTGTCGAGGTTGGTGCTTCCAATGAAGAGCCGGCGACCGCGAGCATGCTCTGCCGCGACCTTCTCCATCTCGACAGGCGTAAAGTGACTCTGGATGATCTTGCGCAGGTTTTGATTATCCGAAAGGGATTTTCCCCGAAATAACGCGGAGAAAACCCGAGTCTCCACAACCTCCTTACTGGAATACAGGGAAAACAGGGCTCGACTGTCCTCGTCGTATTCAGAACCCAGAAAGGCAAAGGGAGCCAGAAAGGCCCCGGAGCTAACGCCGGTGACCACACGGAACTCGGGGCGGGAACCGGAGGCCGACCAACCCGCCAGCAGACCCGCGCCAAAAGCCCCCTCTTGCGCGCCTCCGGAAATTGCCAGGAAGTGGACGGGGGCCGTAGGATCGTACGCCGGGTCGGATTGGATCTGATCCCTGAAATGCTCAATGCGCCAACTTGATTTCGAAGGAGCATCATCGCCCCAGCTGCGGCAGGCCGGGAAGCCCGGAATTTCCGCCATAACGATCGCATCGCCCGGCGGAGGCAATCGATCAATCGTGGAGCAACCACTCGCAAACGCGAGGGCCATTGAAAGAGCAACTCCTAAAAGCCTCATCTATTCTTCTCCATCATTAAGTCCGCAGTAAAAACCATACGCCCGCCACCACGGCACCATCGGCCGCGGCATGCGTCAGGATCGATAAGCCATAGCCGCCAAAACGTTTCGCTGCCCAGCGCCAGAAAATGGAGCTTCCCGCCAATATCCCGAACACGAGAAAGAGCCAAGGCCAATTAATCACCTGAAACAGTACAAGCACATG
>JAOZKS010000342.1 GCA_029935255.1 Pontiella sp. | reverse complement strand
TTCGGAATCTGTAAATGGCATTCGGGTCGCGTAGCTTTTCGCTTACCCGTTCCACGATTCCGGATTCCTCAAGTTTCTTTAATTATTTTCAATGGCTGTGACGATCATCAACCTTGTTGACTCACTCAATTCATCCTCATTGATCAACTCGTCGATAATGGTTCGCAACAACTCCTTGTCGATTTTTCCAGCGGCCACGTGATAGCTGATGTTCTCCATTTCATGCATGAAGCGGGTGGCGACAAAAACATATCCATTCAATAATAGAAACTGGGTGCCCAGCGAAATGGCAATTCGTTTGTTGCCGTCTTCAAAGCAATGAAACTTATTTGCACTGAAAAACAGGTGGGTCAGCTTGTCTTCGAACGTTGGATAGTAGAGGTCGTTCTGGATATTTTCGAGGACACTGTCGAGTTGCCCCATGTTTAGTTGGCCCATTGCTCCGCCGCCGCTGACCTCCACCGTTTTTTTGTGGGTTTCAATGGCTTGTTCCAGTGTGATGTACACCAGCGCCACTATTCGCGCTCCTTGAGTCGTTTCATGACATCTTTGGCCTCTTCCAACCGCTCCGCCAGTTCCTTGCTCTTTGCGCCAAGGAAGCGCTCAAAATCCTCGCGCTGGACGGGGGTGACATATTCCTCGAGCTGGTGATGCAAGGCATCGCGAAAGGCCAGATCCCGGCTGGCCATTTTGTTGCGCGCCTTTTCGATCATCGGCTTCCACAGCGGCATGGATTCAAACGCGCCAAACAAGGCATCCACCTCCCACGAGCTTAATTTATCTCCTTTCTTCTCGAAGGCCGCCCGAATTTCCTCTCCGAACCCATATTCATAGGACGAGATTAAATCGAGGATTTCGGAATAGAATGTTTCCCGCACTTTTTCAGTTTTGGATAATTTGAGGATCTTGCGGTATTCCTGTGCGTTTTCCTTGAAAATGCTGATATATATTTTATTCGTGTAGAGGGCGTATTTAAGGTTTCCCATATCCACGCAGTCGCGCAAGGCATCCGTGAATTCCTTGCGGTAGTTTTCCTCCTGGAAATAGGAGATCACAAAATCCTCATCGCGCTGGTTGATGTATTTGGTTCCGCCGCCGGTGCGTTGATTGATCGTATCAATCACAATATCCAGCATGGCCTGTCGCAGCAAACGCGCCGGTTCGCTCTCGGTCATCAGCATGGCCATGTTCAGGAAGGCCCGGAAGTCGAAAAGTCCCAATTGAGGTGCCTTGGCGATGTTCCCGAAATCTGTTTCGGGAACATCATTCTCGGAAATGCGCAACTTGAACTCTTTCAATCGCTTGCCACGAATGACCCCGTAGCCGTTTTGAGCCAATTCTTCGGCATGAGTGGAGAGATAATTCTCCACCGTACGCAAATTAACCTCGAAAAATGCGGCCACCTGCTCCTTAAGCACAACCGTCTTTCCCTCGAACGGAATCCCGCGAATATGGGCCGCCTTTTCAATCTCCTGCAATGCATACGGATTGTTGAGAATGTTTTGCCGGTCAATCGCGGAAACCGTTAAATCTTGTTTAGACATTCCGTGTTTCTCCTTTGCTACTCACACCTCGATCGCGTAGGGGGTTTGCTTAAAGACAATGTTTTCCCGCTGCAGTGCGGAAGCACCCAGCCTTGTGGCCGCCGCGTAGATCGTTTTCGGTCCGTCGTGTTTGGGCAGGCCGTCGAGAATCGCCTTCGTTAGAATGTTGCCCCCCTGCGGACGACGGTCGCCCTGGACGATCAGATTGCCCTCCTCCGGGTCGCCGTGGGAGAGGGCCGTATCTGGTTCCAGCAGGCGGAAGGGGACTTCCTTGTGGTGCCGGATCACGGCATCTTTTCCAATCCAATCGAGTGTGGGCATCTTTCTCCTGAAACAAGTCGGTGCAACCTACTAAAGGGTTTGTAGAGACCATGCAGGATCGTAGCCTTGCCGGGCAAAACAAAAGCGCTTCCAAACTTTGGAAGCGCTTTTTTCCGTCCAGCCCGGGAAGTTCCAAGGGGTGGAAGTTTTCTATACCCCGTAGGCTTTGGCGAGGGTGTCGGAGATGTCGTTGACCTTGGCGGTGCCTTTGGCGGCTTTGCGGAGGCCGACGAGGCAGATCGGGCACATGGTGGTGATGTTTTCCCCGGCTTCCTTGAGCTGCTCGATGCGGTTGTTGGCAATGCGGTGCGACTCGGCCGGGAAGAGCGATTCGAGCGGGCCGCCGCAGCAATGGGTGTTCTTGCCGCAAAGGTCGGGCTCGTTCATCGTCACACCGGCTTTTCCGAGCAGTTCGCGCGGCTGGTCGACGATGCCTTCCGGGCGGGCATAAAGGCAGGAGTCGTGCAGGGTCAGCGCGTCGTCGAGTTGCTGCGTGGGGGCGAGGTCGCTTTCGGCGAGCACTTCGAGATAGCTTTTCACTTCGACGTCGAAGCCTTCCACGAATTGGGGATAGGCGGTGCGCAGGGTGTGGGTGGTGTGCGGGTCGACGGTGATCACTTTGGTCACGCCATGTTTTTTGAAGAGGTCGCAGACGCGCTGGGCGTGTTTGGCAAAGGAGCCGTCGATCCCTTCGTCGTAGACGAGCGCGCCGGAGTAGAGTTCCTCGCCGTAGAGGTAGCCGAATTCGACGCCCGCCTTTTTGAGCAACACTGCAATGTTGCGCAGCATGCGGTCGTAGTCCTGCTGGTCGGCCTTCGAGGCGAGCAGCCCCATGAAGAAGGTCATGTTGACGAGCTTGTTGACGTTGCGGCCGAGGCCGAACATTTTGGTGATGGGCGAATCTTCGAGCTTGGACATTTGCGCGGCCATCGCGTCGATGACGGGGATGAGCTGGTACATGTGTCCGGTGTAGAGGATGGTTTTTCCACCCTTTGGAAGATCGAGCCCCTTGGCCCAGCGCGTGGTTTTGGCCGCCGACATGGGCAGCACGCTTTTACGCTGGTTGAGGTTGTCGGCCAGAATCCCCAGGATATCTTTGGTTGGCAATGGCATGGCGGCTCCTTTTTATTATGAAATTTTAATTATGAACTATGAACTATGAAAGTGGGTCTGCGACGCGGTCTAGAGAGAGGCCAACGCCGACAGAGTTCCGTTTTCTTCTCTCATCTTTCCTCAGGATAGGTTGAATTCGTTTTCGTTGATGTATTTGCGCAGGAAGCGGACGTTGTCCGCAA
>JAOZKS010000341.1 GCA_029935255.1 Pontiella sp. | reverse complement strand
GGGCGGTGTCCGCCTCGACAACATGAACGATTATCTCTCGCTCCCGATCGTCAGTGCCATTGGCGGCTCATGGCTCGCCACGCAAAAGCAGATCGCCGCCAAAGATTGGGGCACCATCGCAAATCAGGTAAAAGCCGCCCTCGCTAAAGCCGCAGAGCGGTAACGCATCAGCCCAGTTCGGCGTGAACACCCTGTTCTCCGTAGACGAAAGCGACTTTAATGAAAGCGATTTTCCGGCGGATATATTCCTCTTCCGCATCGCCTGCGGCCTTGATGGCCTTTTCCCGGAGCGCGGTGTCGCCGTTGCAGGCCGCGATGGCCGCCTCGACCGAGTGGGTGCGGCTGGCCTTGGTTATCTCGGCCATCTCGAAAAGTCCGAGGATCAGGTTGGCCCCGTAGCCGCGCCCGATAAAGTCGTAGCCGGGGTTGCCTGCACCGTGATCGGAAGTCGGGGCGTGGTCGGGGCGAAAGACACCTTGCCAGCCAAGAGCGACGAACGTATGAACCACCTTGGCCAGCTCTTCGCGGTGTTCGGCGTGGTGGCCTTCGCGAAAGTTTTTGCCATCGGTCTCGATGGGCCGCAAGTGGATGTGTGGAAAAATCTCGTTGATGCTCATTCCTTTTAAGCGGCCATAGTCGGAAATTTCTCGAATCATGTGGGTGATGTCGCGGTTTTTTGCATTTGCCATCAGGGAGCCAATGCAAAGATTTGCCCCGCACCCGTGGTCGAGCAGGAACTTATACCCTTCGCATCCGCCGACGGCACGCGGCGTTCCGAGGAACGGGGTGAAGGCCGGATCGTCGGAATGACAACAAAGCCGGATGCCGGAGGCGTTGGCCACCGGAACAACATGATCGAGGAAATAGGCAATGTGCTCGCGCAGCTCGGCCTCGTCCATGTTTTCGTATTTCCGCACGGCGGCGCGGAAATTCTCAAGGGTGAAGCCGGTCTGAGCGCCGGGTAGCCCGGCGGTGAGCATGTCGATGATCTCCTGCTGGCGGACGGGGTCGTCCCGCAAATATCGTTCCCAGTAACGGCGGCCATCCTCAACCTCCTCGGTGGAAAACGAGCCGTCGTCGATATAGCCCTGCTCGGTTTCGTGGCGTTTGAGCAGGTGGATGTCGAAAGCGGTAAAGGCGGCATGGATATATTTCAAACTCCGGGATCCATCGGGTAGGATGGCGATCCCAGTGCGGGTCCAGTCGGCCACGAGCATAAAGTTGCCGACGACGTTCTGAACACCGAAACGGCCGAGATTGCGAAGGCTTTCGTTGTAGTTGCGGATGTGTTTTTCCCGGTTCGGGCTGCCGTTTTTGATGTCCTCGGTAAAGACGAGACTTTCAGCGGTGTCCCAAACCAACCCCGACGACGCTGCGTTGGCGGAGTGCCAATTCAACAGCTCCATGCCTGCGAGTCCCTCTGGAATTTCAGGGCAGGGCAGAAACTCCACCTCGATTTTTCGTTGTGCAATCTCAGCTTCCGTCCAAACCTCGCCGGCCGGAATATGATGCAATGCGGTGATGATATTGGTTACGCCCGGGGTCTGCCGAATGTTTTTAATCGTTACGGGGTCTTCTGGGCCGAACCAGCGCATACCGGCGCGGACGCGCTCTCGGTTCCTGTTTGTATGATGAATTTCGCTCATGGAGTCCCTCCTGTTGCCTTTCAAATGCCGCGCAATATGGTCGAAGGAATCAAAAAAGGCAATGTGTTTGCTTGATAAAATATGTAAAATAGCGTTATCTCAAACATTTGAGGCGTTAATTGTTAAAGAGGCCGGCCTTATCTGGAGATCTGGACATGACCGAAACGATACAAAAAAAATATGCTCTGCTTGTTGCGACCAGCATGGGGGTTCGATTGACTCCGGTTGATTCACAACCCTTCCATTGTAGCGACACCTTTAAAATGCAGGCCACCAGTGCCGAGAGCAACGTCGCCAGCGTTGCATCGTACCTCGGTCTGCCGGTCAAGGTTTTGACGGCATTCGTCAGGGACAGTCCTGTTTCGCACTTCATTAAGAATAATATCAAGAGCCGCCGAATGGATGTTGAGGGGCCCGAATTTGAGCAGGTCGATCCCTGGGGCTATCGCCACCAAATCAACATGGCCGACAGCGGTTGGGGTTCGCGCGGGCCGCGGGTTCAAAACGATCGGGCAGGAGAGGTCGGTCGAGAGCTCTGCGCGGATGACTTTGATCTGGAGCGAATCTTCGCGAAGGAAGGCGTTGAGATTGTTCACCTCTCGGGACTGATCGCTGCGCTGTCTCCCAAGACCAGCAAGTTCTGTCTCGAACTCGCCCGCATCGCCAAGAAAAACGGATCGAAAATTTCATTCGATCTCAATCACCGCGCTAGTTTTTGGAAAGGTCGAGAACAGGAACTGGCTCAGACGTTTGCTGAAATTGCATCGCTCAGCGATATTCTCATCGGCAACGAAGAAGATTTCCAACTCTGTCTCGGCATCGAAGGTCCGGAATCTGGAGGGCAGGGGCTTGACGAGAAAATCGATGGCTTCAAGGAGATGATCGAAAGGGTCCAGGCCGCCTATCCCAAGGCCGGCTATTTTGGAACCACGCTTCGCGAGGTGGTCTCAGCCAACAGCCACCTATGGGGCGCCTTGGTAACCGACGGCAAGGAGTGGGAGATCATCAAGCCGCGCGAGATCGGTGTGCTGGATCGCATTGGCGGCGGCGATGGATTTGTTGGAGGGTTGCTGTACGGCATTCTCAAAGGCTGGGATGTTAAAAAGTGCGCCCGCTTCGGCTGGGCCAGCGGAGCACTTGCGGCGACCATGCTGACCGACTATGCCCAGCCCGCCGATGAAGACCAGCTCTGGAATATTTGGGAAGGAAACGCACGCGTTAAGCGATAATCACAGTTTAAAATAGGAGATAACAATGAAAGCAGATATTGGATTGATTGGATTGGCCGTGATGGGCGAAAACCTCGTCCTCAACATGGAAAGCAAGGGATTTACCGTGGCGGTGTTCAACCGCACAACGACAAAGGTCGATGCCTTTATGGAAGGGCGGGGCGCGGGGAAGAATTTTATAGGTTGCCACTCCATTGAGGAGTTATGCGCCAGCCTCGAACGCCCGCGCAAAGTGATGATGCTCGTGAAGGCCGGTGATCCGGTGGATGCATTCATCGAACAGGTCATCC
>JAOZKS010000340.1 GCA_029935255.1 Pontiella sp. | reverse complement strand
GAGCTGGACGAGGATTTCCATCTCGAACGCGAAGAATACGACCTGATTCCCGAATCCGTCGCGCGGCGTTATGGCCTTATTCCGCTCAAGAAAGAGGATGGGGTTTCCATCACGGTCGTGATGAAAAACCCGCTCGACATGGATGCGGTCGACACGATCCGCTCGCTAACCAGCTTTGAGATCCACAAGGCCGTCAGTACCGAAGACCGGATTAACTCCATTATCGACAAGTGCTATAGGGAAGAGGCCTACGTAGAATCCAGCCTTCAGGATATTGTGGACATTGAAGCCGGCGAGGGCTCCGAAGCGGATATCGGCGATGTGGATCAGTTGCTCGTCCATGCCAACGATGCCCCCGTGGTGCGCTACGTCAACCTGCTTTTGATGGAAGCCGTACGCGATGGGGCCTCCGATATTCACTTTGAGCCGGGTGAGACCACTTGTACGGTGCGTTTGCGGGTGGATGGATCCTTACGTCCGGTCACCCCGCCGCCGAAAAGCCTTTTCCCTGCCATTATCACCCGCATCAAGATTTTATCCGAAATGGACATTGCCGAGCGCCGCCTTCCGCTGGATGGCCGCTTCAAATTTAAGTTTTCCGGCCGCGTGGTGGATGTACGGGTGTCCTCCATGCCGCTGGTTTTTGGCGAAAAGATCGTGATGCGTATCCTCGATAAGGAGAGCCTCGTGCTCGACCTTGCGGATATTGGTTTCGAAGGACAAAACCTGAAACGGTTCAAGGAAATCCTGAACATGCCCAACGGGGTAATTCTGCTGACCGGACCGACGGGTAGCGGTAAAACCACCACGCTCTACAGCGCACTGAATATTCTGAAAAGCTCCACCAAAAATGTCCAGACCGTGGAAGATCCGGTGGAATATTTGGTCGAAGGCGTCAACCAGATGCCGGTCCGCCCCAAGATTGGGCTCAACTTTGCCGAGTGCCTGCGCCACATTTTGCGTCAGGACCCGGATGCCGTAATGATCGGGGAGATCCGCGATGCGGAGACCGCCGAGATTGCCATGCGGGCCTCGCTTACCGGGCACATTGTACTCAGCACGCTGCACACCAACGATGCCACATCGTCGTTTAGCCGTATGCGCGACATCGGCATTCCCGCCTATCTTACCGCATCCACCATGCGGTTGGTCATTGCCCAGCGTCTGGTGCGGAAAATCTGCCCCAACTGCAAAACCGAGTATAAACCCGATGCCGGCGAGATGGAGTGGGTTAAACCCATCTTCCCCGATGCGGATAGTTGGACCTACTATCGCGGAAAAGGGTGCAGCCAGTGCCGCAATCTTGGCGTAAAAGGCCGTCGCGCCATCTTTGAATTTTTAGAAGTCACCCCGGACATCCGCGAATTGGTGCATGACGAGGCCAACGATATGATCCTGCGCAAGCAGGCGATCAAGGGCGGCATGGAAACGTTGGCCGAAAATGGGTTTAGACGCGTGCGACAAGGCGAAACCACCATTAGCGAGGCCATTAGCGTCTGCCAGATGGACTAGGAAAAATTGATGTAGGAAAGATGAGATATGAAAGATGAAAGTGTCACAGACCGATTTTCATAATTCATCTATCATTGTTCATACTTGAGGAAAAATGAAATGGGAATGTTTAGCTATATTGCGAAAAACAAGGAAGGTCAGGAAATCCGCTCTTCGGTAGAGGCATCTTCCCGGTTGGAAGCTCTGGAAGTCTTGCGGAAAAAGGGCCTGACCGTGGTCGACCTCTTTGGCATTGAGCATGAAAATGCGGGAGCGGCCCCAAAATCGGCTCCGGTGAAGGCGGAGAAAAAAGCCAAGCGCAAAGCCTTTTCTTCGGGCAAGGTAAAGATGGGCGACCTCGCCATCTTCTGTCGCCAGTTGGCCATTTCAGTCAATGCCGGTGTTCCGTTGCGCGATGCGCTCGATACGATCGGGCAGGACCTGGAACAGCCTGCTTTGCAAAAGGCCGTGCTGGAGATGGTGGGTCAATTGAACGACGGCAAAAGTTTCTCGCAAGCCGTCGCAAGCCACCCAAAGATTTTCAACGTCATGTTTTGTGGATTGGCCAAAGTGGCCGAAGAGGCCGGTAAGCTTCCGCAGACCTTGCAACAACTGGCCGACTATCTGGAACGTACCGACAAGTTGCAGCGCCGCATCAAGGCCATGTCGGCCTATCCCATGTTCATTGCCGGATTCTTTGTGGTCGTCTGTTTGATCATGACGCTCTTTATCCTTCCCCAGTTCACCGATATTTTTGGTGGATTTGGCGCGGAATTGCCGATTTTCACCACCATCGTCTTTTCCGTCAATAATTTCTTTGTGAACCACATCATCGAAATCTTTGTAATCGTACTCGTGGTGTCCACTGCATTGATTATCTATGGGCGCACTCCGGCGGGGGGGTATCGCAAGGACAAGATTAAGTTGGCCTTGCCCTACGTGGGCGATCTGGCGCTCAAATATGTTTTGGCCCGTTTTTGCCGCAGTTTGGCCATCATGGTGCACAGTGGGGTTCCGATCTCCACCGCACTTGAAATTTGCGCGGAAGCCACCGGAAACCGGGTATTGGAGCGGACCGTGCTGGATGTGCGCGACCGGATCCTGACCGGACACGGTATTGCCGACAGCCTGGCGCAAAGTGGTGTGTTTCCAGGGCTGATTGTCCGCATGGTCAGTGTCGGCGAAGATTCCGGCCAGCTCCCCGAGGTGTTGGAAAAAGTGGCTGACTTGTACGAGGACCAGGTGGAAGTGTCGATCATGACCACGATGGCCCTGTTCGAGCCGGTAATCATCTGTGTCTTCGGTGCGTTTGTACTGATTATTGTGCTGGCGATTTATATGCCGATCTTCACCGTTTCATCGAATGTTCACTAAGGCTTTCTGCAGAGGAGGGCGATGGATATAGAAGAGATGATTTCAGTTGAGGGTTATCGGTGGTTGGTTATCAGGGCATGTGCCGATAAGGCCATGCATAGTAGGCGAAAGGTCTGATAACCAGTAACGAATAACCGATAACTATTAAAGGACCATCCGTGGGGCGGATGGAAGTGGAAGTAGGGCAAAAAGGCCCAAGTTAGTTGGTAAAACAACAAAAGGAGAACAAAATGAATACAAAGAAAAATAAAAAGTCAGGGTTCACGCTGGTGGAACTGATGGTTGTCGCGATTATCGTAGCCATT
>JAOZKS010000339.1 GCA_029935255.1 Pontiella sp. | reverse complement strand
AGCCGCAGCTGCGGCCCATGACTTCGTGGATGATGAGCATGCGCGGGTTGGCGTTATGCTCGGCCACGACGTTCTCGAAATATTTTGCACCCTCTTCGGCGGCGGTCCAGGCGCCGAGGCTCTGTTGGATCGGGAAGACGTCGTTATCGATGGTTTTGGGCAGGCCGACGACGATGAGCTTGTAGCCGTTTTCGGCGAGGTAGGCGGCGAGGTCGGCGGCGGTGGTGTTGGTGTCGTCGCCTCCGATGGTGTGGAGGACTTCGACCCCGTCTTTGATGAGCTGGTTGGCGGCGACTTCGAGCGGATTTTCGCCTTCTTTGACGAGGCCGCGTTTTTCGCAGTCCTTGATGTTGGTGAGTTTGACGCGGGAGTTGCCGATGGGGCTTCCGCCGTGTTTGTAGAGGATGGCGGCGTTTTCGCGGATTCCGGCGTTGATTTCGATGGAGTCGCCGAGTAGGAGGCCTTTGTAGCCGCCGATGTAGGCGATGATTTCGGTTTCGGGGGAAACTTCGGTGTAGCGCTCAATGAGGCGCCCGATTGCAGTGGAGAGGCAAGGCGCGAGCCCGCCGGCGGTGAGTAGGGCAACTTTCTTGATGGCCATAATGTGGATTCCTTATTTTGTTTAAATGGTTGAGAAGCGCCACATAATGGGAATCGACGCGGAAAACGCAAGCGGGAAATGACGGGGCGGTCAATGGGGGTTTTGTCGGGCTGATTTGGGTTGTAGCCTTTAGGTGCTTCGAGTATTTCTTTTGGATGGTTTTTTTGGAGGAGGTGGGGCGATGGATCTATTTATTGTAAAGGAACGGCTGAAAATGATGCTGTGGTTTGTGGCCGTCGGTATTTTCGGGGGGGTATTATCTACGTGGTACGCCTGGGGACAAATCGGGTTCGGGGGAGAGGGGCTGAAGCCTTTCCTGCTGTCTGCCACGGTGACGGGTGCGCTGGCGTTGGCCTGGGTGGCGATGCTGGTGCTGGTTTTTTCGTTTCAGCGAATCATGGATCCGAGGAGCAATCAAGTTGATCGCTTAGGACGGATTCCGTGGTGGATCCTAAAGATTCTCGCCTTATGTTTGTTTATCGGGGTGATGGTGGTTGTGCTTCAGAAACATTCAGGAGAGGGGATGAACGTGTTTTCATTGTTGCGGTCCGGAGAGTTGGCGCAGCTCGAAGAACGTATTATTGCGGCCCCGGAACTGTTGGAAAACAAGGATAAGAAGAGCGGTTTGACGTTGCTGGAAATGGCGTTGGAACGTGGAAATGTGGATGCGGTCGATCTGCTGCTCTCGAACGGGGCGGAGTTGGAGACGCTGGGTGCCGGGCTGAATCTGGTGCTGACTTCGCTGAAAAGCCCTTCAATGCTTGGAACATTGCTTCGCCATGGAGCGGATCCGGGCATGGTGGACGCTAATGGCATGGCTCCGTTGCATTATGCGGTGGAAACACACAACACCAATGCGTTGGTTATGCTGCTGGAGGCCGATGCCGATGTGAGCGTGCGCAACTCGCTCTATCAAACTCCGCTACTCATGGCCGTTGGGGTTGATCAACTCTCCATGGTTGGAATCCTGCTGGAGCACGGTGCCGATCCTAACCAATGGGATAAACGCGGTGACACCACCCTGCACAAGGCTGTGCGCCGGAAAAGCCCAGAGGCCCTTCGCTTCCTGCTGGAGCAGGGGGGCGACCCTAAAATCTTTAACTTTTCCAAGTTAAGTCCGTTGCATCTGGCCGCGCTCAACGGGCAGGATGAGCTGGTGGAACTTTTCCTCGAAGATCCTGAAATAGTTCACTTGCTTAGTGAGGATGACCGAACGCCCTTCGATCAGGCCCTTCGGGGCAGGCACTACGAAACCGCACGGTTGCTGCTTCGTCACGGCGCAGATATCGACCGGGTCAGGAATGGATTTACAGCCACGCATCTGATGGTTATTGCCAAGGATTACGAGACTGCCGGCTTCCTGATTGAGGAGGGGGCCGATGTGTACATCGCCGACTCCGAGGGCGAGACCGCCTTCGACCTTATCCGCCGGAAGCAATTGCAAGGCCTGCTTGATTTGATCGAAGCGCGCGACCACCCCACCGCCGAGAGCAATACGGTTGAATCCATCATTTCCCCTTAAGGTTATGCGTAGAAGCCATGGGTCGGGTGATCCCGCCACGGAATCTGAAAAAGGGTTGGAGGGGGTTGGATCTTTCTGGCATGGTTCCCTCGATATGAACACGGAACTTTCTGAATCGTTAATCATTATTGCGGGGCGCGATGCCTATCCGCTGATGCTGGCTAAAGCGGCGCGCAAGGCCGGCGTGAAGCGCATCGTTGTGGTGGGGTTTAAGGGCGAGACGCAGCGGGATCTCGTGGCGCTGGCCGATAAAACCCACTGGGTTCCACTGGGTAGCATGCAGCTCTTGCTCGACACCCTCAAATCCACCGAAATCAAGCGTGCCGTGATGGTGGGGCAGATCGGGATGCATAATGTTTTCCACTTGCGGCTCGATAAACTGGCGAAAGAGTTATACCGCTCGCTTGAAACCCGCAATGCGCATAGCATCTACGGCACCGTGGCGGATGAGATTGAAAAACTCGGTATTGAAGTGCTACCGGGCAATGTCTATATGGAGTGCTACACACCGGAAGTTGGGCAACTCAGCCGCCGCGCACCGACGGAGCGCGAGCTGGCCGATATCGAACTCGGTCTGAAACTGGTGAAAGGCACCAGCGAATTCGAGATGGGCCAGACGGTTGCGATCAAGGAAGGAATCATTATTGCCATCGAGGCGTGGGAGGGAACCAACCAAACCATCAAGCGTGCGGGCAAGGTGGGTAAGGCCGGAACCGTGATCGTGAAAGTTCCCAAGGTTGGGCACGACATGCGCTTCGATATTCCCGTGGTTGGAACCAAGACTTTCAAGGTGATGAAGCGGGCGAAGGTATCGTGCCTCGCGGTCGAAGCGGGGAAAACCATCCTGCTCGAAAAGGAAAAGCTCATCGCCCTCGCCGATCAATACAACATGGCCTTCGTGGCGGTGAAGACAGGAGATAATGCGTAACGAGTAAAACGTAATATTTAACATTACGCATTACGCATTACGCATTACGCGTTATGAAAAAGTCGATTCTAGTTGTGGCGGGGGAGGTGTCGGGCGATCTGCATGCCGCGAAGGTGGTGCGGGCGGTCA
>JAOZKS010000066.1 GCA_029935255.1 Pontiella sp. | reverse complement strand
GTTTGGAAAGGTCTAGGGAAAGGTTGAGAGCAGTCTGTCCTCCAAGGTTTGGAAGAAGCGCATCGGGACGTTCTTTGGCGATAATCCTCTCGATGGTTTCCAGATTGAGCGGCTCAATATAGGTGACATCCGCCATGCCGGGGTCGGTCATAATCGTGGCGGGATTGGAATTAACCAGGACAATTTTATAGCTCAGTTCGCGAAGCGCCTTGCACGCCTGTGTCCCGGAATAATCAAACTCACAGGCCTGCCCGATAATGATGGGGCCGGAACCAATGATCAGGACGGTGTTGATATCGCTCAGTTTTGGCATGGTACGTCTCCTTTGATGATTAAGTCATTTTCGGCACATTGGTTGCAGGTAATACTGGTTCTCGACTAAATTACAACCCAACGGCATACACCCTTTTTCCCTGCTCTGAAAATAGGTGCAGGTTAAAGGAAAATATCTCGTAACGCCTCCGGGTTATCAAGCAAGTCGGAGGCCGTACTGGAATGGCAGACGGTGCCGAGTCGCAGGCCGTAGGCGTTGTGGCTGATTTTAAGAACGTCACGGACTCGCTGCTCGACAATCAAAATGGTGAGACCAGAATCCTGATTTAGTTGTTGGATCATTTCAAATACGTCGTTCACCAGAGCCGGTGATAGTCCAAGGGATGGTTCATCGAGTAAAAGCAGATCGGGGGAAGGAGTTAGGGCGCGAGCCAAGGCCACCATTTGCTGTTCGCCTCCCGACAATGTACCAGCCATCTGTTTCCGGCGATCTTTCAGCATCGGATAGAGTTCGAGCACATAAGCGATGCGTTCCTTCATTTCCTGCTTTGGTAGCAGGAACCCGCCGACTTCGAGGTTTTCCTGAACCGTCATGCGATTAAACACCTGATTGCCTTGCGGGGAAAATGTGATGCCCTTCCGAATATTGGACGAGGGGTTGTTGCCTTGGATAGGCTCATCCTTGAACAAGATGGCTCCTTCTCTGTTCCAGACCGGAAGCAGACCGCAAACCGTCTTCAGCACCGTTGACTTGCCAGAACCGTTCGGGCCGATCAGCGCTGTGATCTTTCCGGGTTCTACATCCAGCGATACCTGATGCAGCACCTGCTTCTTTCCGTAACCGGAATCTATGTTTTTAACCTTCAACATCATTACGAACCACTAATTCACACTAATAAACACTAATCCTGTTGATCCTGTAATCCTGGCCAAATTTATTTCAGATATGCTTCTATTACCCTCGGATCATTGCGGACTTCATCGGGAAGCCCCTCGCAGACCTTGCGGCCTGAATCCATGAATATAACACGGTCAAACTCATTCATAATCACTTCCAAATTATGCTCAATCACCACGAGGGTTTTACCCGCGTTCTTCAGCTCTCGCAGCTTTTCGAGCACAATGTCAATCATGACTGGCGAGACTCCCGCCAGCGGCTCATCCAACAGCAGCAGATCCGCATCCGACGCGATACAGCACGCCAACGTCAAGAGCTTTTGTTGGCCGTACGACAGCGCATCGGCCAAATCATCCGCTTTTTCCAATAATCCAACCTTTTTTAGAATGGCTAGTGCTTTCTCGTGGTTTTCAGATTCTTGGGCACGAACCTTCTTCCATCGGATGGCCAAAGGAACGAGATGCTCCCCCGACTGATGCCGAAATGCTAGCATCACATTCTCAATCACCGGGACCTGACGAATCAACCGCAGGTTCTGAAAAGTGCGTGCGACTCCGAAATGTGCAATGCGATGTGGTGATTGCCCAACAAGCTGCTTTGAGCAGAACCGTATCGAGCCGCCATCTGCCGGGAGCATTCCACCCAGAACATTAAAAAAAGTAGTTTTCCCCGCTCCATTTGGGCCGATTAGGCCGACAACCTCCCCCTGCCCAAAATGGCACGAAAAGCTATCCAACGCGTGGATGCCTCCAAACCGCTTACTCAGATTTTCAACTGTCAGCCACTGATTCATATTTAACCGCTAATGGACATTAATCCCGATCTTGTCCATCCTGTTATCCCGTCAAAATTACTTTCTCTTCATCCGCAACGAAGCAGGATGCATCGTCTACGCTATTTTCTCAGCACATCCGCCCTGCCAACCAAACCTTGCGGTCGCCAAAGCATGCAGGCCACCAGTGCCGCGCCATAAAGGATCTGCCGCAGGTTTGCGGCAATACTGTTCGGCATGCCGACAAAACGCAACAGTTCTGGAAGCAACACCAGCACAATAGCTCCAAGCACTGGCCCCAAAAACCTTCCCGCACCACCAATGATCATGATTGAAATAATAAAGATCGACTCATCGACCGTAAAGCTGCTCGGATCAATATAGCTGATGTACGTCGCATACAATGCTCCCGGTAGAGCCGTAAGCATCGCTGCGATCACAAATACCGATATTTTATACCCCGCCACATTCTTTCCCAGCGACAGAGCAAAATCTTCATCCTCACGAATCGCCTGCAAAACCCGTCCGTAGGGTGAATGGGTAATGCGTCGGCAAATCAGCAGGCAGACAACACACATAATGACCGTTAGCAATAGAAACTCGGGATAGGATGAAATTTCCCAACCAAACAGGTTGGGCTGGGGAATCCCCGGCAACCCCATCGGCCCCTTCGTGAACGACACCCAGTTGTTCATGATGCTGAAGGCGATAATCTGGAACGCAAAGGCCGCAATGATAAAATAGTCATCCTTGATCCTAAGCGAAGGAATCCCCACCACCGCGCCAAACAGGCCACACACCACAATCGCGCAAATTATATTCAAAAGAAACGGAGTGCCGAGATTCAGGCTCATCAGGGCTACCGTATATGCTCCGACGCCATAGAACGCCGCATGGGCAATCGACAGCATGCCCGCATAACCTGCCACTAGGTTTAGCGAGGAACTCAACATCATATAGATGCCGATCAGAATTAGGATATGCAGTAAATATTCCATTAGGCCATTTTAGATTTTTGATTGCCAATTTGCGATTTTTCGGTCTGCGACGCTTGCTCCAAAGCGGTCAATTTCTATTCTTTCTTGTTGTCATCCATCCGCTTCAAAGCCTGCTTTCCTTTTGCGGTCAAACGGTATTTTTGGTTTTTGCTTCGGGGTTTGTTGGGAATAGTCATTTCAACTATTTCTCTCTCCAAGAGCGTCCGCATCGCAGATTCATAGTTTCGTGTTCGTCGAGTATAGCCAAGGAGGGCAAGTATTTCAGGTGTTGATTTTGGCTCCAGCAAGCAAGGCATGATTTTCCTCGCTGTCGGGGCAAGCTCCCCATCATGCACCCCGTCATGCACCCCGTCATACACCCCATCATGCACCCCGTCATGGGCCTCACCATGGGCCTCATCATGGGCCCCGTCATGCGGGATGGATTGCTCCGGAACATTGATAATCATCCGGAACACATCGCCTTCGATCAATTCGGGATCTGCCCCGCCAAAGGCTTTCCCGTATTTCATCATCTTACGCATTCCAGAACCCAACTCATCGGCACGACCGATCTGTTGAAAAAAATTGGCGAGGATTGGGTTTTTAGGAAACGGCGTAAAGCTCGCGGGATCAAGCGGGCCAAACCCATGAGGTTTGTTGCTGTTCTCGGTGCGAACCCGCCCGCGTTCAATAATAAGTTTGGCGGGAAATGCATTGGTGTATTCGCGGTGGATTAACAGATTCGATGCCACTTCGCGAAAGATGGTGTCGCGAATGCTGATACTCATATCTCCTTCAAGATAGAACGGGTCTGGCAGGTGTTTTCGAATAAAAGCCATAATGCGGTCATAGCTTTCAACCAAATTTACCGTCACAAAGTCGCGATCATCATAACGGTCGAGGTCGACCTTGCGCAAAATAAGATCCGTGCGATGATGCAGAACCGCCGAAAGCAACGGAGCCCGCTTTCCCAGCAAAAGAAGCCCCGCAAGGGTAACACCACACTCCCCGGTTGACGCTCCACGACGAAGTGGATTCAAAGGTTGGATGATTCAAAGTCGCTTCCGCCCTGCGCCACGGGGAGGTGGGTTAATCTTTCGAATATCTAACACCTATTATACGTGACCCCCTTTTTTCTTAGTCACTTGATTCCCCGTTTGATACTAGCAGCCTGTCGGAGTTAAGACCTCGGCCCATGTCCGATTTACAGTGCCCGGCCAGAACGTTCTCCGGCTCGACAACCTCGGCGGGGATGCTTTCGAGCACGGGGTTGAGTTGCTGCTTGTCGTTGGGCGCGTCGGTGCCGAGCTGGCCGACGACCAGATAGGTTTCGGTATCGGCGGCGGCCTGTTCAAAGTGGTCCCCGTTGCCGACCTTCATGATCCGGCTCCCAGGATCGGTAAAGTTGTATTGCTTATTGCCCGGCGGTTTCGCGGTCGGAGGCGCGGGCCCTTTTAGTTAAGATAAGAATAGACTGACACGATCTAACTAAAATTAAAATGTTATTCGCAAGCTAAGTCCGGCAGACTGCTAGCCTTTGATGGCGATCCGGTAGGTGCTGGGAGAACACCCTTGTACTTTTTTGAATAGTCGGCTGAAGTAATATGGGTCATCGTAGCCGAGTTCCCCGGCTATTTGTTTTATGCTAAGATCTGTCTGGTCGAGTAGTTCGCAGGTCTTTCGGATTTTTAGCTGAATGAAACAGGCCATGGGCGACTGATTAGTGCGTTCTTTGAAGAGCCTGGTGTAGTACGGCACGGACTGTCCCGAGTGCGCCGCCAGTTCCTCAAGAGTCAGCGACATATCGAGATGTTGTTCCATAAAGTCCAGGGTTGACGCAACGCGGTCTTCGACCGATTGACGCTGCGAGCCGGGGAAACCTTGGTGGAGCTTGGTTATGCTGAACAACCGCAATAGTTCGCTGGTCATTGCCAGGAGTCCGGCATCGGAATAATGGTAGTTCAGGCAGGCGTAAACATCTTCGAAGGCATTACTCATCAATTGGGTGTCCGGCACGAAAAGAAGCGGGTTTCGAACAGTTTTTATTAAACAGTCCAGCAGGGATTGGGTCTGCTCGCCCGTAAAATGAATCCAGAAAATAGACCATGGATCCGTGTCGTCCGCCTGATAGATGTGCGGGGTGTTGGGCGGAATAATGATGAGGTGCCCTTGTTGAATTTTATAAATTGTATTGTCTATCTGTAGAGAACCTTTTCCTCTGCGGCAATAAATCAGTACCACAGATGGAATTCCGAGGTTTCGATCTACATAGTGATGGAGGGCGGAAGGGTAAGCGCCAATGTCTGTTACATAAAGATGGCGCACCATCGGGAGGTTTTCACAACGTTTGATCACATTGGGGGGAAGCACTGCTAGACGTTGCTGGGGAAACCCTTCCCGAATACGCATTTTGTCATGTTTTTGCATACAGGATATTATCTCCAATAAAATAAGATAGTCCATCATGAAGTATCAGATATGTCATTAACAGAATGATTGAATCGTGTTTCAATGTGGGGCTGTGTGAGGATTTTATAAAGAGGTAAGTAATGGAAACTGCATGACATGAAAAGTGTTGTTGAAGCAAAACATGAGCCGCTCACAACCCCGCAATGTTCATGCTGATTATCTGCTGGGACTGGCCGAGGAAGGACTCCAGATGGCTGGCGAGAAACATCGAATGAAAATTCGAGGAGATAGATGGAAATGAATTCGAGAGAAAAAGTTTTAAACGCCTTAAACCACAAGAGCGGGCCAGTACCGTTTGATCTTGGTGCGGGTGGGCAGACCGGCCTGCACTGCACCTGTGTGGAACAGTTGCGCGCCCACTACGGGCTCGAAGAGCGCCCAATCAAGGTGCATGAGCCGTTCCAGATGCTGGGCTGGGTCGATGAAGATTTGCAGGATGCCATGGGGGTGGATGTAGCCGCGCCGATGCCGGGCGGCACGATGTTCGGATATCCCAACGAGAACTGGAAAGAGTGGCGCACACCCTGGGGACAAACGGTCTTGATGGCTGAAAAATTTGAAACCCTGAAAAACGAAAAAGGTGTGATGGTTTACCCTCAGGGGGATCGGTCGGTCGAGCCGTCGGCCCATATGCCCACCAGTGGATTTTTCTTTGATGCAACGAACCGCGACAGCGGCTTTGACGAGGACAACCTGAACGTTGAGGACAACCTTGAGGAGTTCGGGGCGGTTTCCGATGAAGAGATCCGGAAAATGCGCGATGCGGCGAATGCGGCCGGTAAAACCGGACGTGCGGTTTTCGGTGGCTTGCCCGGAACTGCCCTCGGCGATATCGCGTTGGTTCCTGCCGTGCAGTTGAAGGCTCCTAAAGGAATCCGGGATGTGGAAGAGTGGTATGTGTCCACCGCGATTCGTCAGGACTATATTCATGAATTGTTTAAAACGCAGAGCGACATCGCGGTGGAAAACATCAAACGCATTGCACCGATACTCGGTGATTCGGTCGACTTGGTATTCCTGTGCGGCACCGACTTCGGAACACAAAGCGGAACCTTCTGCTCGCCGGAAACCTTCCGGGAACTCTGGTTGCCGTATTACCGGAAACTGACGGATTGCATTCATGAACAGACGAACTGGAAGGTTTTCAAGCATTCGTGCGGCGCAGTGGAAACCTTTATGCAGAACTTTATCGATGCCGGGGTAGATATCATCAATCCAGTGCAGTGTTCCGCCGCCGGAATGGATCCGAGAACGCTGAAGGAGCGTTACGGCGACCAACTGGTCTTTTGGGGCGCGGGCGTGGATACGCAGAAAACGCTGCCGTTTGGAACACCGGACGAAGTGCGCAAAGAAGTACTGGAGCGGTGCGAAATCTTTTCTTCGAACGGTGGGTTTGTCTTTAATGCAATTCATAATGTACAGGCGCAGACCCCCGTCGAAAATATTATCGCCATGATTGATGCGGTTAAAGAATTCAATAAAGGTTGAGTCGCCGATTATTAATCGGTCCGAGTGCGGAGTTTAGGTTGTGAATACAAAGAGAATAAAAAATGAAAAACGCGTATAATTTAAAGTTTATCTGGATGATTTGTCTGGTGGCTGCGATGGGTGGTTTGCTGTTCGGCTACGACTGGGTGGTGATCGGTGGAGCGAAACCTTTTTATGAAGCATTTTTCGGGTTAACCGGCGCGGACCAGGCTTGGCGCGCGGGTTGGGCAATGAGCTCGGCACTGGCGGGTTGTTTGGGTGGCGCATTGCTTTCCGGCGCGATTACCGACCAAATCGGTCGTAAAAAGGTGCTGATCATTGCTGCAGTCATGTTTACGATATCCGCAGTTTGGACCGCGTTTTCGCAAAGCTACAACCCGTTCATCATTGCCCGTATCACCGGCGGAATCGGAATTGGACTGGCCTCGAACGTCTCCCCGATGTATATCGCCGAACTTTCTCCTTCGGAAATGCGCGGTAAGTTTGTTTCTATCAACCAGCTCACGATCATCCTCGGCGTGCTGGCCGCGCAATTGGTCAATCTTTTCATCAGTAAGGTTCATGCCTTACCAGACCATGCGACAACCGAAGTGATTCTTGATTCATGGAACGGACAAATCGGCTGGCGCTGGATGTTCGCGGCGGAAACGATTCCGGCGGGGCTCTTCTTTCTGCTCGCGTTGATTATTCCCGAATCCCCGCGTTGGTTGCTGAAACGCTCGCGTGCCAAAGAAGCCCGTAGTATCTTGGTGAAAATTGGCGGCGCGGAATATGCCGACATGGAGATTGCCGATGTCGAGGCCACGCTCGAAGGCGAACACAACGGCGTGCGCTATTCAGAGTTGTTCGAACCCAAGATGCTCAAAATTTTGGGGCTGGGCATCTTTATTGCAGTCTTCCAACAGTGGTGTGGCATTAATGTGATCTTCAACTACGCTCAGGAAATTTTTGCGGCGGCCGGCTACGACGTAAACGCTATGATGTTCGGCATTGTGATTACCGGTGTCGTGAGTCTGGTCTTCACTTTTGTGGCGATCAAAACGGTCGACAAATGGGGTCGTCGTCCGCTGATGTTGCTGGGATCGGGCGGATTAATGGTGACGTATACGGTTTTGGGCGGATGTTATTATTTCGGCCTTCAGGGGGTTGTGGTGATCGCTGTCGTGCTGGTGGCAATTGCCTTCTACGCCATGACGCTGGCACCCATTACGTGGGTGTTGCTCTCAGAAATCTTCCCGAACCGCATTCGCGGTTCGGCGATGAGCTTGTGTGTGTCGGCATTGTGGGTTGCCTGCTTTGTGCTGACAGTAACCTTTAAGCCAATCAATCTGGCTCTCGGCGCCGCCGGAACCTTCTGGCTATATGGCGCGATTTGCCTGATTGGCTTTGTGGTCATTAAATTTCAAGTCCCGGAAACCAAAGGGAAATCGCTGGAAGAGATCGAGCGCGAACTCGTCGACTGAATAATAAAAGCGGGGTATCAAGTTGACGCAAGTTTAGATTTGATCACCCCAAGATGTTGTGGTCCTGCTTGCAATGTCTTTATAAGTAGTTGGGGGAGATGCGGCGGACTGCTGTATAAGGCGGAGAAACAATAGACCGTCGATTGAAACAAAATGTATATTCATCAAGGTAGTAGTCGAAATGCTTTCCGCTTGTAGCACCTTGGTGTGTGCTAAGGGGGGGCGGAAAATCTTAAAGTACCGCAAAGGAATGCAACCGCAGAATACGCGGAACCACGCAGAATGAACCCATTCAATGCATCTGCTGTTTTCTGCGACCTTCTGCGTGTTCTGCGGTTCTTATTTGTCTGTTTGGGCGGTACAATAGGAAGTTCGAGTCCCCTAAGCAACCAACGCTTGGCCAGAGCGGCTACACGATGAACCCCGGACATGCTTACGTGGGCAGGATCTCCACTTTCAGCCCATCCGTTCGGATCTCAGAACCCGTCTTGGCAATTCCGCAAACAAAGGGAATAAGGCGCTCTTCTCTTTTAAACGGGCTTAACTTAGTGCCATTCGGGTCAGCCCGTGAATTGTAGCATTTTTGCAACGGAGGACTGGAGGTGGAGATACGTACCACAGGCGACTCGCCCTCCCTGTTGCACCGAACACTCGGTCGGCTCAGAAGCAGACTTGACGAAGCCGCTCACTTTTAAGATTCTATCCCGTTCAATTTAACAACCGTCATCTCTCCCTTTATGAACAAGGATTTTAATATGCATGAAACACCCCCCTTCGATCCCGTTCCATTCGCTTCCAAAGACCTGAATATTTCCGCGCGGCAGGTGGCCGCCGTAGCCAAGCTCTTCGCCGAAGGCAACACCGTTCCCTTCATCGCCCGCTATCGTAAAGAAGCGCACGGCAACCTCGACGAAGTCCAGATTATGGATATTCAGGAAAAACTGACCTACTACAACACGCTCGAATCGCGCCGTCTGGCCATTCTCAAGTCGATTGATGAACAAGGCAAGCTGACCGAAGAATTAAGAAAGAAGATCGAAATCTGCCCCTCCAAAACTGCGATCGAAGACCTATACCTTCCCTACAAACCCAAGCGCCGCACCCGCGCCATGATTGCAAAGGAAAAGGGCTTGGAGCCACTGGCCAACCTCATCGCAGAACAGAGCACAGATGGCAACCCCGAAACAGCGGCCGCGGATTTCATTCATGAACAAAAAGGAGTTTCCACCATCGAAGAAGCTCTCGCTGGCGCACGCGATATTATTGCCGAGCAGATCGCGGAAAAAGCCGAAGTACGCGCCCTCATCCGCGAGGCCTACTTCAAGACCGGGGCCATCACGTCCACGCCCTCCACTGCCGGCTCGGATGAAAACTCGAAATACAAAGACTACTTCGATTTTTCCCAGCCCATCGCCGACATTCCGTCGCACCGATACCTCGCCATCCGCCGCGGCGAAACCGAAGGCGTGCTCCGCCGCAAGCTTTCCATCGATGCCGAACCGCAAATCAAACGCATGAAAGAACTCTGCGAAGCCAACCCCGTATCGCCTTTTTTCCCGCAGCTGGAAAAAGCGACCCTCGATGCCTACAAACGACTGCTGACCACCAGCGTCGAAATCGACATCTCCGTTGACATGAAAATGAAGGCCGACCGCGCCGCCGTTGAAGTCTTCGCCAAAAACCTGCGTAGCCTTTTGCTCGCGGCACCCTATGGCGAAAAGCCCGTCATCGGCATCGATCCCGGCCTGCGCACCGGTTGCAAATGCGTGGCGATCGATGCCACAGGAAAATATCTCGACACCCTCACCATCTATCTCAGCCAAGGTCCGCAGCAGATGCAGAAGGCCGAAATCGAATTATCCAGGTTTATCGAGAAATACCAGCCACAATCCATTGCCGTCGGCAATGGAACGGCGGGCCGCGAAACCGAAGCCTTCGCAAAAGGCCTGCTCAAAACGATGCAGAAAAAGGAGATCAGCGTCGTCTCCGTCAGCGAAGCCG
>JAOZKS010000338.1 GCA_029935255.1 Pontiella sp. | reverse complement strand
CGAGGTCTTCCCATTTTTTTGTAGTGATATCATAGCACCAAAGACCAAGCCCCATTGTTCCGGGAACGTGGATTCTCGGTACTCGAACACTCTGGCGAGAAACCAGATACATCTTTCCAAAGTTGTCCGTTTCAATGTGCTCATAGGTCAACTGGTTACAGGGAAGTGCTTTATCCACATCCTTCCCAACAAAAGAGAAGGAGGAGACGTCTTCGGGGTCATCAGATATCCAATACATCTGGTCGCCAATGGAACCGTTGAATCGGGTTGGCAGTGGATTGTAGACCGTTCCTTCATCCGTGTCCGTGCGAAGGTTTCCATGGTGCATATCTCCAAAAACGTGAATATATCCCTCTTCATCAACGCCAATGGAAAAGCGGTGATGCCCGTTGTTATACACATGGTAGGTTCCGAGCAACAAGTCTGGATCATTCACAGGATCCAGCCGTCCCGTCTCAATGCTATTCGGATCCGTTTCATCAATTTTATTGATGTAGGGTATGCGCTCTCCATCCATCGAGAAAACATAGATATTTCCATTAAAAGTGACCAGGGATGAGTATTGGTTATGCCCCTGGAAATGATGCCCGGCCGGAGCCGTTGCATTGATGGTCATATCTATGTCTTCCGTCGCTAAGCCGATAGCGGGGATCGCCAAGAGTAACCATGCACTTGATAGAAGTTGATTTTTCATATTATGAAGCCTTCTATTTTTTTGTTCTACCCTCCCGCAGGCGGGTTGATTTTATCAGATACTCTACGCGAATTATACACAAGCGTGGATAACACGAGTTACTATGCCATTCCATAAGGCCACAGCTTGTCCATGTTGTCAACGTCTTCCGGAGAGTTACTCCGTTTCCTTGAATTCTCCATAGGGACCCGGAATATCTTTTTCGTTGAAATACCGGACCATCTCTTTTTTAAGTGTTTCCAGCTTTTCTCTATATTCAGGATTGTCGGCCAGATTCACCTGCTCGTTTGGATCGTTATTCAGGTCGTATAATTGATCGGCATCAAAATAATGCGGATATTTTGCCATCGCAGCCCGTTCGTCAAACATTCCCCCGGGAAGGCGTCCAACATGACCGAAAGGGGTATTGGGATCTTTTACGGGCCACGGCTTCCTTTCGTTATATGCCTGTCGTTCTATACGGGCGTCCAGGATCTCTTTTCTATCCGCGAACGGCATATTTCTAAGAAAATCCGGAGAACGCACGGCCATGTATTTAAACCCCTCTTTTATGACGGCCCTGCTGCAACCCATCTCGCAGTAGATTGAATCGTTCATCGAAACCTCGCTGCCCTCCAAAACTGTGACCATGCTTTTGCCATCCACGTATGCATATTGCTCTTTCGGCACTCCCGCCAGCTCAAAGAAGGTTGGTGCAAAATCAATATTTTCAACCATTCCGCCATAGACTCGTTCGCCTTTGACCCCTTTTCCCCACACAAAAGATTGAGTGTGAACTCCTCCCTCAAAGCAGGAGCCCTTGCCGGCCTCTACTCCGTGATCGTTGAAGAAGAAGATAATCGTATTCTCCAACTCTCCGTTCTCTTCGAGTTTTTTCAGAAGCGCGCTGAGGCTATCATCCAGCCACAACGGGTTTCCTTTATCCTCCGCCAATCCAGCGGCTTCGAGGCGAGCGGAGATCGACGCTCTAAATGCCTGAACTGTTAGCGGTTTATCCAAAAACCCAGCGGGAGTGGCCAAAGGATCATCGTTATAGGAAGTCGTTTGCCTTGGCCCGTGTTCGATGGTGGTTGCCATATAGAGGAAGAATGGTTTGTCGTGCGCTTTGCATTCATCCAGAAAATTAACCGCTCCCTGAGTAATCCAATCCTGATTATGCTGCCAAAGGGTTTTTGGAAGCGTCTGGTGCCCTTCAACATTGCCGGGATAGATGCTAGCCGCAAAATCGAACCCCTTTTCCTTGACCATCTCAACGGAAAGAGCCTGGCTTTCGAGCAGGACTTTCTTTACCGCAGGATCCCTTGGATCCGCATTTTTCGGGATTTTCACTGGGCTAGGGGCGTCCATAACATGGTCTTTCCCAACAAACCCTGTCCGATACCCGTTTTGCTGAAGAATCCTTCCAACATTGGGTGTTGAGGCAAGAATAAAGGTGTTCCAGACGATATGGGCTTGCCCATATTGTTTTGTCGTGTCTGTAAATCCCTTGTTTTTTGCCCGGCTTGCATACGTTCCAGTTAAGCAGGAAAAACGCGAAGGCGTACAAACGGACGAAGAAGCGTACATATTTGAAAAGAGAATCCCCTCGGAGACCATTTTATCCATGGTCGGAGTCAAATTGATTCCCTTTCCGTTTTCATCCTGCCCGTCTTTTAGAAAGTTAAATGAAGCCCGCTTTTGATCGTCCGTGACGATCAAAATAATATTGGGTTTGGATAAACTCGGCGTTTCGGGTTTTTCAGCATGCCCCGTAAGCGGCACCACACTTAAGCAGGCCATTCCAATGGCTAGACCGCTAACCAACCCTTTCTTTGCAAATACACTCATATTGCCTCCTTTTCTTAATCTCATATTAATCGACTGGGCTCCCTCGCATTCAGTTATTCAACAATTGTCCTAATTTAATTCCTGATGGAGTACTAGTGTTCCATTCAATTGCTGTGAGTTTCTTTTATAACGCGCCAACCCTGGCCCTTATCGAGTATTTTACTTAGCCGTTCAACTTCGTCCTTGTATTCCGGAGAGTCCGCCAAGTTATGCGTTGCAACAGGGCCTTTTGAATGATCATAGAGTTCCCGTGATTCAACTTTTCCGGTTTCCCGGTTAATCCATTCGGTATAGCGCCATTTCCCTGATCGTATCGAATAGCCCATTTTATTAGAGCCTCGCGGGTATTGACTGAACGCCGCTTTTTTCCAGGGGAGATCAGGGTTTTCCAGCAGGGGAACCATGCTTGTGCCCTCATTGCGTTCGACCGCCTTCAGCCCGCATAGTTCCGCAAGAGTCGGATAGATATCGACAAATTCAACCAGCGCATCTGTTGTTTGCCCCGTTCCTCCATTGTTCGGGAGGGATATTATGAGTGGAACTCTTGTATCAATCTCAAGGTTCGTGTGTTTGCACCAGCAACCATAATCACCCAGCTTCCAACCATGATCGCCCCAGAGAATGACGATTGTATTTTCCCTCAGCCCCAGCTTGTCCAATTCCG
>JAOZKS010000337.1 GCA_029935255.1 Pontiella sp. | reverse complement strand
CGCAACCGATGCGTATAACCACTTGTCCGATGTGGAAACCTTCAAGGTGAATGTGAAAGGTATGCCGATTGCGATCGCGAGTTCTGAAGCGTTATCAGAAGACAACGCTTTGACTTTCACACTCCTCGCGACCGATGCGGATGGGGATTCACTGACATATAGTGTTGTTGATTCAACCCAGCATGGAACCCTCGTTCTGGCTGGAAATAGTGCAACCTATTCGCCTGATACGAATTATTACGGAACGGATTCGTTCACCTTTAAAGTGAACGATGGCGAAGTGGACAGCAATATTGCAACCGTTTCCCTTGCTGTGGCTTCCGTGAACGACGTGCCAATATTCAGCATGGATCCGATTAACGCGGCTACGGCGATCGAGGGCATTGTGTATGCCGGAAGCCTCGCAGGTCTTGCAACCGATGTTGAGAATCCACTTCTGGCGTATAGCAAAGTCTCGGGGCCAGCTTGGTTGAATATTGCTTCGGACGGAACCTTGAGCGGTATCCCCGGGCCTGGAGATGGCGGCGCCGGAACATGGACGGTACAGGTGAGTGACACAGAAGACTCTTCAAGTGCAACACTCAACATGGCCGTGCTTGCTGGAGTGGATTTCTCGGCCAACTACAGGATTAATGGCGGATCCATTGTCCAAGAAAACACGGTCGAACTGAATCAGGGAGACGATCTCTCCTTCATTCCTCGTCCTTATTCTCTGCCAGGTTCCTGGTCGTGGTCTGGACCCAATGGATTCAGCGCACAAACCCGAGTTGCCAACCTATTTGGAATGCAGAACTCCGATGCCGGTGACTACACGGTTTCCTATACTCATGATAATGGAGCCGTGAGCTATGAAATATTCACCGTGACGGTTGCCTGGGGATCGCCGGAGATGCGCGTTGCGGAATATTACCTGACGACGGGTGATTTCACCGGAACGACAACTACAGTGACTCTGGATCAGGATTTGGCATCCGATTACTTCGTTATGGTTCGCGGATCCCGCGACGGAGACGGAGAGTCCATGCCCGACAATGATTACGCCCGAGTGGTTGCGGTGCCGGGGGGACGAGGTGCCCTGGTGGATTCCGGTGCAGCCAACCAGATTGTTCTACAGCGCTCTTCCGCTGCCCTCGATTGGGAAGGGGTCGTTACGGTTGTTGAATGTGGAAATACAGGGCATCCGTCCGGTTTCCAATTGGTTGATGTCGCTGAAACAGTGATGACCACAGCCGGAGGAGCTACCACCGGAGCAAGCTGGAATGACGCCTCGCAGGTTGTCCTCTTCGGTGGATATCGAGGAGGAGGCATCGAATTCCTTGAAACTCCCAGTGCGAGCCAAGAAGGAACCAGTGCGTATACCCGGCTGTATCCTAGCGGAACAAACACCCTGAATTGGATTCGGGATGCCGGCGGTGAAACGCTTCGGGATGCCGTGATGACCACCTTCGTTGTCGAGTGGGGATCCGACTGGAGCGTACAGCATGTCAACGTGGCAGGTTCCGTGGGAGGAACCGGGGCGGATAGCACAGGGGAATATACCACTGCGGCCATTGCCTCTGTTAATCGGAACGCAACCTGGCTCTGGGGAACCGGAACACGCTTGGATGCGGGAATCGGAGACTGTGCCGAAGCCTGTCTGATTGCCCTGGGCGATGGCGTGAACCAAAACCCCGTGGAAACTCAGGTTGCCGTCGGCTCCATGTATAGCGATGCGTACGACTTTGATATCTACACCATGAGTCATACGAATCTAATGGTGGAACATTACTTCAAAGTGTACGGCGATTCCGGGGAAACGGATGTGGCGATTCCTGTGGTATCCACGGCAACCGGAGCTCGTTTCGGCTGGTCTTATAACGGGGTTCGCGGAACAGGAACCGCATTCCCGAGGCCGAGAATGTGGACTCGCTATACCGATGACACGACCATCACAATCAGTCGCGGGTATTCCGGGCAAAACTTCTCCGCTTGGATTCAAGGAATTGATTTTTCCAGCTTGAATCAATAAGAGTAACCCGGTAGCAAAGAGGCTCAACATCCATTCGGAGTTGAGCCTCTTTTTTTGATTCACTCGTCGAGGGCGTTCATTGAAAAGATCGAAATTTATTTTACTAGGTCTCCTGTTGGTGTTTGTTGGGATGTTCGGCATGCGGGCGTTCTTCATGCCCATGCACGGCGAACCCGTTGTCGCCCTTCCTCCCCCGCCGCCTTTGCCCGCGATAGACCACCCCGAGCAGGCAGTGGAGTATGCAGAGCGGCAGGTGGAGTATAATACGGAGGAGCAGGAAGAGGTTGCAGACACATCGGGCGAAGAGGAGCCGCCAGAGGCATTGTTAGCTCAACCCGCCCCATCAGATTATTTTGAATTTCCGGTCTCCCCAGATAAAGCGGTGATTCCGCCGGAAGAATTAGCCGCATTCCTGCCCGAGTGGATGGTGGAAGAAGGCACCCTGTTCAATGATATTCGAACCATCCATGGCTCATCGGTTTCTCGTACCCGGAGTCGTTATTCATGGGAAAACCGGTGTAATATGGAGATCGAAGTAACCGATGCCGGGCCGGCTGCCGGCGCGGAAATCTTTTCGGCTCTGGGGTTTAACTTTTCGATAACGAATCACGTTACGGAGTCCGGATTTGAGATCGCCGAAGATTACGAGAATATGCTGATCAATCATGAATACGATTCCCGGGAAATGACCGGCAGTTTTCAGATACTCGTCAAGGGCCGGTTTTTGGTTGAAATACAACTGGAACGCCTCCCGCTGGAGTCGTTTGATCTCATCCTTGACGAGCAGCTATCGGTTGGCGCGCTGATGTCGCTGGCCGAACTTCCCCAGCAGTGAGAAGGATCCGGCTTCGGAAAAGGGGTCGTTGCGCTCGGACTTGAGCTTTGCACTCCTTTAATCTCGGCCATGATCACTCAAAAGCATACGGACCCCGTTTGCGTTTCCCCGAGGGGCTTGCACACATTTCCACACCATGACCCTCATTCAAACGGAACCGCTCCCTTTTTTCTATTCCTTATTTGGTTGCCCCCCTTTTGAGCCACCGATATATTCGCCGCTCGATTTTCAGGAAAGCACTAACATATTTAACCAACTACAAGGAGACTAGTTATGTCAGAAATCATTGATGTATTGGCCCGTGAAATCCTCGACTCGCGCGGCAACCCCACCCTCGAAGTGG
>JAOZKS010000336.1 GCA_029935255.1 Pontiella sp. | reverse complement strand
CCAAGAAAGAATTGAATGCTTCGTTGAACAAAAATCCGAACGAAGATTTTCGGATTTCCATAAAAAGAAACGAGCTGATTTTGATGACCGGCATCTTAATGGCGTACGTCCCGTTGACCAAAAAACCATAGCTCGCTGGAAAGCTCCTGAACATATCGAGCGCATCTGTGAAATAATAAAAGCAGCTCCAGGATTCGCAGAGGATTTGATTACAATGGGCTATGAAACCGATACGTCTTGGATCAAAAAATACACTCCCCGCAGCCACAGAGCAGCGACGCGGAAAACAAAACAGTACCAATGACTAAACGACTAACTTTCAGCACCCTTCACCCCTATCAAATATTCAATAAGTTGATAATAAATTAAAGTTGCGTTTCAATTTATTTAAGTCAACGGAATATTTATATGCAATCCAAATAAGCGAGCCGGTTTCAACCCCCTCGGCCTGACGGGGTTTCTTGAAAAGATTTGTCTGGAGCGATTGATTTTACGGCCTCGATAGCGCAAGCAGACCATCGAACCCGTCTTCGGGGTTATAAAAGAGGTACTCGGCTTCCGCCGGTTCCCGATGAGAGGGAAGGAGAAGGCCCAAACCGAGTGGTGCCTCGGCTGCCTGAGCTTACAATCTAAAGAAAATCTTCACCCTTTTGGAAGGGTGCATCCCGAAATGCCTGACAGCGTGCTCAAAACAACACGCCCCCTCCGTTTAGGGGATTTTCCATCGCCATTACCATCGAGCCTTTGCTGAACGCAGTATGTAGAACCATGAGAGCAGAAAAAAATATCCGGCGAAATTTACCCCCGGATATTTTCAATTAAGCCGCATGGCACTGCGCTTAATTATATTCAACCTTTTGGCCGGAAACCTTGCCCTTCAGGAAGATGAGGTCCTCTCCGGCATACAGGATCGTCAGCTTGCTTCCTTTGGAATCAAGATCATCCCGCAAGCCTTTCGCCTGAATCTTTAATGCAGAAACCAGTTCTTTTGCCTTAACAGCACACCGAATTTGACGTCCATTCGAAAGCTCAATTACGGCATCTCCGACAAGTTTCCCATTTTCCTCCCAAAGCTCTGTGAAAAGCACAGCAGAACCGTCCATATCTTCCGATGAAAGGTCTTCGTAGTAGGATTCCGTCTCCTTGAAGCCCATCATCTTGACCGTTACGGTGCCAGACATGGCCTGTTCGATGTTGTCGATTTCCGCCACCATGGAAACAGATGCTTTAAAATTTATGGTTTGTCCATAGGCCGTTGCAGTTCCCCTCGCCAAAAGTTTCTGCTTTAAATAAGTAACCTCATCCTTGCCCTTAACTTTGCCCATTACGGAAAAATCCATATGAATTCCGATAGTAACACCATCTTCGACCATGATTCCGTCAGCCGACCCAAATCCGGACAACTTCCCTTTACCATCCTGCACGACTGAATACTCCAAGGAAACGCCGTCAAGGTCTTCTTCATAGTCCCCACTAATATCCCAAATATATCCGGGTATTTCATTCGTGAACGACTCCGCCTGGACCGTCGTCCAGCATAAACCGATACATCCTAGAAAAATAAAAAATCCGCACACCTTATTCATCACAAACCTCCTAGTTAATTTCTTATACGACCCACTACACCAGCCTGATCAATCAACCGGTCAATAACCCTCAGTTGATTCCCGGCCACCCCTTCATCTTTCTTTAACGATCTCAATTCATTTACAAGATGTCTAGAAATAGTTTCATAGGATCCATCCGGCATATCGGGTAGTTTTCTGCAAACCAACTGAAAACCCGCAAGCTTTGTGGTCGGATTTGTTTCCCCCGCAAGCAGAGACATAACCCTCTCCACATTAAAATCTTCTTGATTATCCAATGCGTGATATAGATTGGCTCGAACTTCGGAATCGGATTCGACTTCAAGAAACCCCATCAACTCGGTCATTGGCAATCCCGGATCATCTGCATAGGCCAATGCCCATGCCGCAGCAGCGCGTACGTCTGCGTCCTCATCATTCATGGCCAACCGTGCAATTGCGGAAATATCACCACTTGATTCCTCAAGGCTTTCAACTACAAGAATTCGGATGTTGGAATCGGAAGCCAGCTCATAAATCTCTTTTAGATATTCGCCACTCTCTTGCGATTCAATTCGTCCCAACCCGGACAAAGCATGCTCGATCGCCGCGTCTTCACCTTGCGATAGCCCATACTCAAAGAGCTCCATTAAAGCAAGCCCTGCTTCAGGGCTTCCAATAACTCCCAAAGCCTCGGCGGCAGCCAAAGAAATCGTTGGATCAAGCCTGAAATCATTGGCCAATTGAGAAAGAGCTACAACAGCATCCTCCCCGCCAAACTGCCCCAGCACCCTGATTGCCGCGCGCGCAACCACTTCCGAATCCGAACCCAGCAATTCAAAAGCAAAATCATATGCCCAAAATTTATCAGCGGCTACTAGTCCATCCAATATGCTCGCTCTCAGATATTCATTTTCTGAAGCATTCGAAATTGTTCTGGAGAGAAAGGCTCGTACTGACGAATCATCAAAATGACAAAGCGCCCATAGCATTTTTTGGCGCTCTTCAAGGTCGCTGTTTCCTGACTCCAGCGCCTCTAAGAGTTCTTCCGCACTCCAAATTGCGTAACCTGCATTCGCCGCCTGCCCGAATGCCTTTTTCACCGCAGACAGGATTTGCGAGGGTATATCACCCTGCTCTAAATCCCTTGTAGTTTCCTCAGCTATTGTTTTTGTTGCATAATTCACGGATTCATCCATAACACCATCAACGATTACAGGTGATGGAATAGGCAATGGATCCCGTGAAATATACATTAGGCAGGTGGTCGCTAGAATACTCCCTAGCACAACTTTAACCCATTTTACTTTACCCCATTTCATGCGCTCACCACTTGGTTTTATTAAGGAAAAATATAAAAACTAAGGCTAAAGGTGCTCCTATCCCCCGTGAATTTCTAGTAAATAGCCAACGATTATTGAACATCCGCTTACTCAATGAACTGCCGGTCATAGAGGTTTTTATAGAGTTCGTCCGTTTCGTACAGCTCGGCATGGGTTCCGGCCTGGCGGAGAACGCCTTGGTCGAAAACCATGATCCGATCCGCTAGCTTGATGGTGCTAAAGCGATGGGCAATGATAAAGACCGTCCGCCCCTGTACCAGTTCGACTAATGCCTTCTGCAC
>JAOZKS010000335.1 GCA_029935255.1 Pontiella sp. | reverse complement strand
ACCCAAAACGGTCTCCTTTCGTCAACTACGCGTTGTCGGTTAAAATTATGGTTATATGGCTGGTCTTCTTTTGAATCGGACTCGCCATGCCTCGTGCACGGGGACGGAAACGCTTCTGCATCGGCCCACCGTCCACAATTGCATTTTTTACATAAAGGCTATCAACCGATAGCCCCTCGTTGTTCTCAGCATTTGCAATCGCCGACTTCAGAGTCTTTCCGATCTGAAGGGCCGCCTTACGAGCATTGAACTCCGTAATGCGCAATGCATCCGCAACCGGCAAGCCTTTAATTTCGTTCGCCAGATCACGCGCCTTGGTAGGCGACATTTTCACATATTTAGTTGTTGCTGACACTTCCATAGTGCTCTCACTCTCGATTTTGTCCACGACGTATAAAGGGCGGACAGTGTACGTTACTTTTTTTTAAAATCCAGTATTTCCGCAAACAATTTTACTTCGCGGTCTTTTCCGTTGCCATACCGTGGGTTCTAAATCCACGCGTGGGTGAAAACTCGCCCAGTTTGTGGCCCACCATATTCTCGGTAACGAAAACGGGAACAAATACTTTGCCATTATGAACATTGAAGGTATACCCAACAAACTCAGGAACAATCATGGATGAGCGCGCCCATGTTTTGATTGGAACCTTGCGGCTTGAATCAGCCATCTTTCTGACTTTCTTGACTAATTTTGCGTCAACGAAAGGACCTTTTCTCAGTGAACGTGCCATACTATTTCTTCCTCCGCTCAACAATGTATTTGTTGGTCGCTTTGTGCTTATCACGGGTACGCTTGCCTTTGGCCAACAGACCCCACGGGGATTGCGGATGTCCACCACCCGAGGTGCGGCCTTCACCCCCACCCATCGGGTGGTCAACCGGGTTCATCGCGACACCGCGAACGGTCGGACGAATGCCCAGCCAGCGCTTACGGCCCGCTTTGCCCATCACAATGCTATTATGATCAACGTTTCCAACCCGACCAATGGTGGCGTAGCAATTGGTACGAATCAGGCGGATTTCTCCCGATGGCATTTTAATATGCGCGAATTCGTCTTCACGCGACATCAGCTGCGCCGACGTTCCCGCAGAACGAACCAACTGTGCACCGCGACCGGCGATCAGCTCGATATTGTGTACCGCCATGCCCACCGGAATGTTGCTCAACGGAAGCGCGTTGCCCAGCGAGGGCTCCGCATCGGGACCCGACATGATGGTACTGCCCACCACGAGACCGGCCGGAGCGACGATATAGCGCTTCTCTCCGTCTGCATAATGCAGCAGCGCAATTCGCGCGGAACGGTTCGGATCGTACTCAATCCCGGAAATCTTGGCCGGAATTCCATGCTTATCGCGCCTAAAATCAATCACACGATAGCGACGCTTGTGTCCGCCACCACGATGGCGAACCGAGATGCGGCCGGCACTGTTACGTCCAGCCTTGCTTTTCTTCGCCTTAACCAGCGAACGCTCGGGCGTTGACTTGGTAACATCGGCGAAGTCGGACAACACCATATGCCGACGGCTTGGTGTGTACGGTTTATGTGCTTTCAAACCCATTGCAGTAAACTCCTTAGATCAGACTCAATTTATCCGTATCTTCTTCATGTATGGTCACTACCGCACGCTTCCACGATGCGGTGGTTCCCAAATGGGCAGTGCGTGCACGCTTCTTCTTGCCTTTTCGGCGCATCGTATTGACGGCCATAACACGGACATTAAAAAGCTCTTCCACTGCCTTTTTGATTTCCATTTTGTTGGCTTCCCTGGCCACGCGGAACAAATACTTGTTCTGCTCTTCCGCAAGCGTCGTGCCCTTCTCGGTCAACAAAATCTTCTTAATTACATCAGCTGAATTCTTCATAGCGTCGATTCCCTTATGCCAGGCGGCTTTCCAGCGCTTCCATGCCGGCCTTCGTCACAATCACGTTCTTATAGCGTAATAACTGGTAGGTATTCGCCAACTGTGCCGTAACCACCTCAACCCTCGGAATATTCCGCGAGGCCAGCAACACAGGGTCGGTATTTGCATCGACAATGAACAGCCCGCCACGATCCAGTCCCAGATTCTGCAACACCGCTGCAAACTCCTTGGTCTTCGGCGTGGTGATTGCCAAATCCTCGATCATGGTGATTTCGCCCTGATCCACCTTAGCGCTGAATGCACGCTGGAAGGCCAATCTGGTTACTTTCTTCGAAAGCTTCTTTTTGATCTTGCGGGGGTGCGGACCGTGGGCCACGGCACCACCACGCCAGATCGGCGATTGCTTGTAACCGGCACGTGCGCGGCCCAGACCTTTCTGTTTCCAAGGTTTAGCCCCTGTTCCTGAAACATTGGATTTGCTAAGGGTCGATGCGGTTCCGGCACGTTGATGCGCATTGTATGCAACAATCGCTTCGTGTACCGCTTGCTCGCCCTTGTCGAAAACGAGGAGATGGTCAGCAACTTCGTATTCGCCAACATTGTCTCCCTGAATGGTTTTTAAAGGTATTTTGCTCATGATCTTCCTCGTTTACTTCTTTTTGAGCGCTTCTTTGATGACCACGATACCGCCGGTTGCTCCCGGAACGGAACCTTTGACGAGAATCAGATTTTCTTCAGGACGAACCTGAATAATCTTGAGATTCTGGGTCGTTACACGCTTGTCACCCATGTGGCCAGGCATTTTCTTTCCCTTGAAAACACGACCGGGAAATTCGCACATGCCGATCGAACCCGTACGCCGGATCCAGCCGCCACCGTGGCTCGCACGTCCACCGCCAAAGTTGTAGCGCTTGACCACACCCTGGAAGCCGCGGCCCTTGCCGGTGGCAATAATATCGACGAAATTCACCTCTTCAAAGGCTCCTGCATTGATGACATCACCAACGGCTACTTCGTCCGATTCTCCCACATGAATCTCACGCAGGATTCGCTTGGCGGATACGCCAGCTTTTTTAAAATGCCCGGCTTCCGGCTTATTCAAACGCTGTTCCTTCTGGTCTTCAAAGCCCAGCTGAACGGCAGAGTAGCCTTCCTTTTCATTGTTCTTTTGCTGAACAACCACACACGGGCCTGCTTCGATAACCGTCACAGGAATCGCAGTACCCGACTCGTCATAGACGGAGGTCATCCCTAGTTTTTTTCCAATAATACCCTTCATAGCAACACCACTTAGATTTTAATAGTGATATCCACACCAGCCGGCAGATTAAGCTTTTTGAGTTCGTC
>JAOZKS010000334.1 GCA_029935255.1 Pontiella sp. | reverse complement strand
TGACTCCCGCGAGTGGCATCAAAACCAAGAGCAGCCACGGCTTCGATCCACGCTCCGGAATCGTGCGGATGCGATCAAGGTGCACGCAGACCGTGAAGATCCACTGGCAGAGAATATGGGTTAAAATTCCGGCGGCAAGCCAAGAGGATGCGATCGGGACGAAGCGGGTCCCATCGAGTGCGCCCGCAAGTACGCCGGCATATCGGGTGGTTAGAAGAATCATCAGGGCAAAGAAGCCGACAAAGCCGACGGTAAAGCCGAGCCGTCCGTTCTTTTGGGTATCGAGTTGCTGCCGGGCATGGTGGAAGGTGATATCGAGATAGGGACAGAGCATGAACCCAAAGATCATGACCGGAAGCATCCAGAGCGGGGCGATGGAGCGCGGGGCCGAGTCGAGCAATGCGAGATTGGCTTCCGCCGCATCGGGCACGAAGAACGTGGCGATCAATACACCGAGGCTCAGCACGAGCAATGCCAACGCGAGTTGCGGCGCGCGTCCGATTCGAATGACCCTGCCCGAGAGCAGGGTGAATACGGAGAAGGTCCCGAGCACCCCGTACAGGAATGAATCTGGAAGTTGAAACGCGGTCTGAATGAAGTTCGAGACCCAAAAGAGCCAGAACAGATGAAATGACAGGGTGACGGCGGAAAACCACCATACCGCAACGGGGTGCTTCTCGATAAAACGAACCGAGGCGATCCGGGATTTAATGATCCACCCCATCGCGGCGGCTCCGATGACATTGGGGATTGCAAAGATCAAAAATCCTGCCCACCCCATGTCACGAAGCAGCAGTGCCGGCAGGAACATTCCAATGCACCACGTCCAGGAGCAGGCGAGGTACGCACCCCAGAGAACGGGGTTTTGGGTGCGGGGTTGGCCAGCGGATTCGATCATTTGGAAGAGGTTTTACGGAGCTTTTTTTCTTTGTGATGGGCTTTGGGGGTCACATGAAACGTCGCGGTGCAACGCCCAACGCGCTTGGCTCGGGCATGTTTAATGGTTTCCTTTTCTGGCTTCTCCGCAAGCTTTTTCTTGCCAATCGGAGCCAAGATCTGAACCACATCCATGCGAATGGAAATATTGAATTCCTTGCCCGAGGCAACCAATTCATCGATGTCTTCAAGTGGAGTCATGCGATACTCGGCCGGCCCAAGGCATGGGCGGAGAAATCGATATTCAAGGTTTTTACAAACTACGGTGTAGTTGCCGCCGCAGACCTTGAAAATATAGTTTCCACCCGCGATTTCGGTATTCCCAAGCAGAGCCGCCCCTGCCATGGCGTTGTACCAGTTCCGGTTGAAACGGCGAAAGGGAAGAATGGCCCGATGGGTCGATTCATCGGAAGTCATCTTGATTCCCGAGTGGAAGGCATAGGGAAGCCAGATGAGTGAACAGACCCGATTCCAGAACGTGTTGCGGGTTGAGAGATTCGAGATAAACGCCTCGATCCGCTCATAAAGAGAAAGCTTCTGGCTCGCCGACTCAGTCCCTTTGGGTTTGTTGCTTTTAGATGGTTCCATGATTGTCTCGTTACGGGATTGATTAAAATCACCAGACCGCTTTTTTTCCATGCAGCATTTCGTGAGGTTCGATTCTTTCTTGGCCACCTCACGAAGCAATGTAGTGATTTATTCGCCCAACGGCAATTTCCAAAGGACGAAACCCTTTCCCCCGAGTTGCCTCAAATAAATAACACGGAATCGGATTGCAGCACGCAAGCTGGCCCATCTGAAAAAAAAAGGCCATGGTGTTGCAACCGGTCAACCCGGGCGATCCAAAGGGATGGAATACGATGAAAATTTTACTGCTCACCCCCCCGTTGCTTCAACCCAATACGCCCTATTCCGCCACGCCATTGCTTACGGCCTGGCTCCGGGACAACGGGCATGATGCCGTCCAGGCCGACCTTTCGCTGGAGCTGCTTCTTAAATTATTTTCAAGAGAGGGCATTGCCGCTCTCTGCCGGGCCTTGGAACCCTGCGCGGAGGCCGAGGCGTTTCTGGCGGCGGAGCAGGATTATCTCGAAACCATCGAAGAGGTTATTGCCTTTCTACAAGATCATCATCCGGCGGCATCCCGAAAGATTGCGCAACGCGGCGGGCTTCCCGAAGGCCCTCATCTGCTCCATGCCTACGAGCAGGAAGAACAATTTGGCTGGGACTTTCGCGGGCTCGACGAAGCCGATCGCGCGCGGCATCTGGCCAGTCTGTACCTCGACGACCTCGCCGAAGCCGCCAAACTGACCGATCCTAATTTCGGCTTCTCCCGCTATGCCGAAAAACTCGGCACCAGCCTTCCGCAATTTGAAAAACTACGGGAGGCACTCGAAGCGCCCCCAACCCTCTTTTCGGTCTGGCTCGACGAATTAACCGATCTGCAAATAAAAAAACATGCGCCGGCCATGGTCGCCCTGACGGTTCCGTTTCCAGGGTGCCTTTTGGGCGCGCTATACATTGCCCGACGAATCAAACAAACCTTTCCCGAAGTCCGAATCACCCTCGGCGGCGGCTATGTGAATACGGAGCTGCGCGAACTCCGTGACGCGGGCATTTTCGATTACGTCGATCATATCACCCTCGACAGCGGCATGCTACCCTTGCTGCAGCTCGCCAACCGAGCCTTGCCTATTCGAACGTTTGGCTGCGAGGAGGGTGTCGTCCGTTTTTACGATAATACCGCCCCGCCCATCGCCCAGAACGCCTTGCCCGCACCTGTATATGACGGCCTTGAGCTGGATCAGTATTTCGGCCTGTTTGAAATGCTCAACCCCGTCACGCGGCTCTGGTCGGATGGCCGATGGAATAAACTCATGTTGGCGCACGGCTGTTGCTGGCGACGGTGCGAATTTTGCGACACCTCCATCGATTATATCAGCCGCTACGACCCCGCCGAGGCCTCCACCATCTGCGACTGGATCGAAGCCATGATGGCACAAAGCGCCTTTCATGGGTTCCACTTCGTCGATGAATCCCTGCCGCCCGCACTGCTGGATGGATTATGCGATGAAATCCTGCGCCGCCAACTCGATATTGAGTGGTGGGGAAACATTCGTTTTGAAAGCCGCTTCCCCCAGGCATTGATTCGGAAAATGGCCGCGGCCGGTTGTATCGCCGTAACCGGCGGACTCGAAACCTGCCACGACCGAACCTTAAAACTGATGCGCAAGGGGATCACCGTAGAGGGCGCAACCCAGGTTCTCGAAAATCTTGCCGCGGCGGGAATCC
>JAOZKS010000002.1:22111-29071 GCA_029935255.1 Pontiella sp. | reverse complement strand
TGTGGTCGAGCTCGACGTCGGAATATTCCGCTTCGTGCAGCGCCTTGACGGTGTCGCGCCAAAGCCGGGAAACCGCGAGGACATTGGCCTTGTCGACGCTCGTCACTTTATTGCGGCGCTTGCGTGCCCATTCAAAGGCCACGCGGGCGACGCGTTTGATTTCTCCGACGGAGTAGACCATCGTATTCCATGCTTTTTTGTCATCGCCCTCACCGGATTCTCCGACGGGTTCGCCGAAGTAGATTCCGCCGGTCAGTTCGCGGACCGTGAACAGATCCAGCCCGGCGACGGCTTCCGGGCGTAGGGGTGAATTTTCGGCCAGCGACTCGGGAATGGTTACGGGGCGCAGATTGGCGAATGCTCCAAGCTCTTTTCGAATTTTAAGCAGGCCGCTCTCCGGGCGCAGTGCGCCGGTGAGGTGGTCCCATTTGGGGCCGCCGACCGCGCCAAGCAGTACGGCATCGGAAGCCTTGCAGGTTTCAATCACCGAGTCAGGCATGGGATCGTTGTGCGCATCAATCGCCGCGCCTCCCGCATTCTGTTCCGTGTATTCGAGAGAAAAGCCGTTCCTGGCCGCGACCGCGTCGAGTACCTTGATCGATTCCTTGATGACTTCGGGGCCAATTCCATCGCCCGGCAAGAGGGTGATTTTATATATTTTGGACATGTGGTTTCCTTTGTTTTAAAATGAACGGCAGATTTTGCCAAAGGCGTGTGGGATTGCAACCGCAAAAAAGAAAGGGTGCCGGTTTGCGCACCCTTTTGCTGTTCAAATCAAAGAAAAAACTACTTGGTTGGCGGTTTCTCAACGGCTCTGGGCCATTGCTTTTCTTTTCCGTTGACTTCTATCTGGGAGATGCAGTTTGTAGTGATTCCACGTTGCTCCGCAATTTCCAGTTTATAGTAGCCGAACAAGGTGGCTTGGGTATCCGCCGCCTTTTGTTGCTGGGCGGCTCGTTTTTCGGGAACGTGATGGATTTGAACGGGATGCATTTGAATGGCCTTGGATCTAGCTTTGGACTCCGCAGTACAAAGTTCGATGTAGACCTCTTTTTGATCGGCTTCGGAGAGCTTTACTTTCAGAGCGGGCTTCGCCGTTTCCTTGGAGGCTTGCTCTTCTTTTGAAAAGAACTGACCCTGAACGGACAGGCAACAGGCGGCGATGAGCAGTGCAATGGCGGACATCTTCATAATTTCTCCTAGTTATGAAGGGCATACCGTGCCCTCTTGCGCATAGCTTACTGATTTGCTGGGCTTGCACAAGGGAAGATGTTCGGATGATTCATCGCTGGCTGTTGCGATCCCCGCGTCCTCCTCCGCCACCACCACTACTGCCGCGCCTGCTGCCTGGCACCTGGAGGGTGGTTGCCTGAATGATATCCTCCACATGGGTTGCAAACTCTTCGGCATGTTCGCCTTCATAGCCTAGATCGGTTCCCAGCTGTTTGAACATGACGGTGCGTTCCTGATCCATGAGAGGGCGGACATCGCGCAGTTCGGAAAAGAGTTCTTGCATGGCCTCGCGATCGGAGGGCGTTTCCGGATCCTGAAACTGTTCGGTCAGTGTCCAGACCTTGGCCATTTTCTCCACCAAAAGTTCGTGGTTGGCGCGTTCGTCTTCGGTCATGTTGGAGCTGTCGAGATCCATAAAAGTGGCGGTGCGTTCGGCTAGGTTGTAGCGTATGGTTTCCTGGCGCTCCTGACGTTGCTGGATCATTTCCTCGTAGCCCTCCGGGTCCTCTTCCTTCATGCGAGCCATTCGATCCGCGAATGATTCGCGTTGCGGGCGTTCCTGTTGCGGTTCGACCATCTGGTCGTCCGCCGAGTCCAGCGTCACCAGTTCATTCGTGTTTCCTGCGGATTCCAGGGCGGTCTTGCCCGATTTGGCAGGGGGGCGTCGGCGCGGTGGGGGGGGTGTTTTTGCAATTTTCTGAAGCAACCGTTCTGTTTCAGCTTCGGCAAGTTTCTTTTGTTTATTGGCCTTAACTGCGGATGACGCACTGACCGCGGCGATGATGATGGATAGTATCGTGATGAATATAGGTAGGTTTCGTTTCATGGATTTCTCCGGGTTGTTCCCATTAAACATGCAACCCCTAGGGTTTATTGCAAAAAATTCCTTGGCGCAGGCGTTGGTGGTCGTCGAAGGCCACGGGCAGGCTAAGCAGAATATTAACCAATGCGGCGACCACCATGGCGGTGAAGATACAGATCATGATGCCGATCTGGTATTTAATGGCGGTGGTCGGCATGGCGCCGCCGAGGATCTGACCGGTCATCATGCCGGGCAGGGAAACAATGCCCATGGTGCCCATCGTGGCAATGGAGGGGTTGATGGCGGCCTTGAGGGCGTCGCGCAGGTAGGGGCGAGTGGCTTCGCGCAGGGTGGCGCCGAGCATGAGGTAGGTCATGTATTCATTTTCGTTTTTCCGGATGCCGCTGTAGAAACGTTCCAGACTCAGGACGTTGCTGCGCAAGCAGTTTCCCAGAATCATTCCAACGATGGGAACCATGTAGCGAGCGTCGTAGATCGGCTCGGGGCGGATGGCGACGAGAATGAACCAACCGCTTGCGAATAGCGTACTGCCCGCCACGGCGATGAGCGAACGCCAGAAAAACAGGCTGCGTTTAAGTCCCGCTTTATTAAGAATGCTGAGATTCGCCACCACCAGCATCACGGTTACCCACAGCAGACTCACAAACGGATTGTTGAGCTGGAATATGTATTTCAGATAAAGGCCGACCAAAATCAGCTGTACGGTCATGCGAGCCATTGCCATTACCGTTTCGCGGATGATGCCGAGCTGGAGATAGAAGAAGATCAAGAGTGGAATAACCATCAGCGCGTACATGGAAAGCATGGCTGTGATCGAAAGGTCGGTTGTCATCGTTCCACCTCCATGAGTTGATGGTTGGAAATCTCAACGACTCTTTCGCAAGCGTTGATCCATTCTGGATCATGCGAAACGGAAAGTAGGGTGATCCCCGGTTGGAACAGTTCCTCCATGACGGCGGTTCGGCTTTCGGGGTCGAGTGCAGAGGTGACTTCATCGGCAATGAAAATAGTTTTGTTAAGCAGGAGCGCCCGGAGGATCGCAATACGCTGCTTTTCTCCTCCGGAGATGCGGGTGCAGGGTTTATCGAGAATATCCATCGAAAGATGGAGCCGTTTCAAGTGCTGGAAAATTTTCTCTTCAGTGGGCACCATTCCGTGGTGCGCCTTGAAGGTAAAGGGGAGCAGGAGGGCGTCGCGGACACTCTCCGCACCAAGTACGGGTTCCTGACCAATGAAGGCAATCCGGCTGCGAATATCGGAGGCGGTTTTGGCGGACAGCTCTGTTCCATCAACGCGAACCGATCCTCCAGCCATTGGAAGTGCGCCAACGGCACATTTTAGCAGCGAGCTTTTTCCGCTACCGGATGCGCCGCGTATCACCACCTTGTCGCCGGGGCCGATTTGCAGGCTTGTGTTTTCGAGCAGGGTTTGCCGGTGCACCTGCAATGAGATGTTTTTATACGTAATCATTTTACAGGCCCATTGCGATGATGACGGGCAGGGTGATCGCGGAGAGCAGGGTGCTCAAGGCCACGATGCGTCCGGCCAATGGCCCGTCGTTGCCCATTACCTCGGCCATGACATACGACATGCCTGCGGTCGGGCAGGCGAGGTAGAAGATGGCAATCATTGCTTCCGTGTTGTCGAGTTTGAAGAATCCGACCAGTAAAAAACCAATCGCCGGGGTGACAACAACCTTGATGAGGGATGCAATCAACGTCGGCGACGCAGAACCCCGCAGTTTTTCAAATTCGAGCGCGGCCCCGATACTTATAAGAATGAGGGCAAGCGCGGCGCTCCCTAGCGCATCGAGCGACCGGTATAAAAAAAGGGGAATCGTGAGGCCGGTCAGGTTGAGTGCAATTCCAACGACACAGGATAAAAGAAGAGGGTTTTTTACCAGTTGCGCAAAGAAGGTCTGTATCGAAGCGCTGGTGCCGCGCCTGTGTTTGCTGTAGTGCGTGAGAATGGAAACGCCAAGAACGTTAAAGACAATCACTACCGGCGCGAGGATTACCGTGCCGAGCATTTCGGCACGGGGATCGAGTGAGCCGAGGGTATAGACAATAACAGGCAGCCCCACGAAGGCGCCGTTGCCACGAAAGGAACCCTGAATGAATGAGCCGGTCGAGGGGGCGGGGAGTTTGAGGATTCGGGCAACGCCCCATGCGAAGGCCAGACTCAGTAGCGTACCGACGCTAAACAGCAGTACAATCTGCGAGAGGGTGTCGATCTCCAGTTTAGCCACGCTGATCCGGCTGATGAGCAGGGCGGGCAAAGCGATCCAAAAAACAAACCGGTTGAGCCCCTTGAAAAAGACATCGGGAAGAAACCCGGTGGTTTTCAGCAACTTACCGAGGGCGATCAGCAGGAAAATCGGGGCTATGCTATTGAGAATAAACATGCCGAAGCGTAAATCATTTTGGAGTGCAGTGGCAACCAAAGGACGATACCGCTTTTTCGTCGCACCGTGTGAAATCTAAAGATCATGATGGGCAAAGCATGACGAATGGTGCGTGGATGTATAGAGTGCGTCCTTTTAAACAAAGGATAATTATGCAGGCTCCGGAATGGAATGGACAGGATCGGGAAGGTTCACTGAGGCAGTGGATCGAAATATTGAACGAAGAGGCGCGGCGGCAGTTTCTCGAGGCAGGCACCCATGTTGAGATTTTCTTCCTCTTCAATGAGGACGGGCTGATGGAAGTGATCCCCATTGCGGGGATGGAAAAGGACGACATTGTGCGGGCGCTGAAAAAGATGCTTGCCGAGCGCGACGGCTACGCCTTTATCCATATCTCCGAGGGGACCATGCGGCATATGGATACGGCGGACAAGGCCGACATGCTGCTAGTTCACGCCGAGAACCGCGACGGGCTATCCATCGCTTGGTGCAGCACCGTCGTTCAGCGCAGCGAGGAAAAGCTCCTGCTTGATGCCGTCAAGATCGACGGCGAAAAACTCACCGGCCGTTTTGCCCACATTTTCCGGGACTTAGATGTTTGATGGAGGAAGGGCGATGCAAAGCGCCCTGCGGCTCCGTGATTATTTAAAAGGGTCTAGCATTGGTAGGGAGCGGTTGAAAACGTTGGCCTGCATGTTTTCAGTCTCGCTTCCCGTCATGTTTTACTGCTTCAGCTCCTTGACCTTGATGTTACGGAAGAGAACGGTACCTTCTTTTCCGGCGTGGATCTGGAGACCGAAAAAACCTTTGAGGTATTCTTCGGTTTCCCAGTGTGCCGCCGGAACTCCATTAAGCCAGGTCTTGATGGTTTTTCCCTGGGCTTTAATGGTGATGCGATTCCATTCTCCCGTTTTCATGGCGGCGCGGGTCTCTTTGTGGGATTCCAGCCAGAGGGGATAGTACCATCCGCCGCAACCTTGGCCATAAATGCCGCCCGACCAATAACGCTCTTTTGAAAAGGCTTCCATTTCAACTTGCGGTCCAAAGACGGTTTCTTTGTTTCTTTCCTTTTTGGCTCGGGCCCGGAACATGATGCCGGTGTTTCCGTCGACTTCCCATTTCAACTCTGCCGTGAAAACAAAGTCGGTGTAGTCGTCTTTCAGTGTGGAGAGGTAGGTGCTGGGGGAGCCCTTTATACAGGTTCCGACGATGGCTTCGCCCTGAGCTTCGAACGTGCATTTTCCGCTGCGGGGTGTCCAGCCGTCGAGGTTGTTCCCGTTATAGAGCGATGTGAAGCCTCGGCACAGTTCGGGTTCGGGGTCGGTGTTGATCAGCATGTCTGCCGGCGTGGGAATGTTGGGCTGCTTTTCGTATTTCGGAACCCATTTTTTCTGGTCTGCGGAAATCTTGTTTCCATGGGCCAGTGGGAGTAGGACGAACAACAGGGCGGGCAGGATAAGTGCTTTTGAATTTTGCATTGAAGGATCTCCGTTGAAGAAATTCGATATTCGAACTTTTGGTAGGATTCGTTGCCTACAACTCCATGATGCGGATGTTGCGGAATTTATAAATCTGGCCGTCTTCTCCGTGGTGCTGGATACCGATGTAGCCTGCGGCATCCATATCGTCGGTGTAGTCGGTGCAGAGCACGCCGTTGACCCAGATGCGAAGGCGGGTGCCTTCGGCATGGATCTTGTATTTGTTCCAGTCGTGCCGTTTGAACGAGCCTTTGGTTTTTTCGCGGAAGGCGTTTCCAGAGGGGGAGTCGTTGGGTTTTTTTGGGTTCAGCCATCCTCGGCGGGCTTCATCGTAGAGGCCGCCTGCCCACGCACGGTCGGAGGTGTCGACCTCGGCCTGGTAGCCGAAGACCTTGTTGGGTTCAACGTGGCAGCGGAACATGAAACCCGAGTTTGCTTTGCCTTCCGGCATTTTTATTTCGGCCTCGAAGATAAAGTTGGAATAGGTTTTTTCTGTGCAGAGGAAAAACTTTTTACTGGCAACCAGATGGATTTCTCCATCAACTACCGTGGATTCGCCCCGATCATAGGGGTTGTTCCAGCCATTGAGTGTTTTCCCGTCAAAAAGGTCGACCCATCCATCGGTCTTTGCCTGAAGGGAAGAACAGCCAGCCAAGGCTATGAGGGCTAGTGCAAACAGGTTTTTTTTCATCGTATTCACCATCGGGTTATGGGTTGAAAAGCCATTTGTAATGGAAAGTGACAAAATGGGTTTGTATTTGCAAGTATCAATCGTTGGAACGTAAGCGTTCGGTCGAGGCATTCGCTCGCCCGGCGCGGGAGCCACCATTACCCCCAGAACCGTCCCTTTGGAGGAATTAATCGTTGTAACCCTTGGGGTGAGCTTGATGCCAGTCCCATGCGCTTTGCACAATGGTTTTAAGATCGGCAAATTGCGGATCCCAGCCGAGTATGGTTTTGGCCTTGGTGGCATCGGCCACGAGGGCGGTGCAGTCGCCGGCGCGGCGCGGTTGCATTTCCGA
>JAOZKS010000002.1:0-22101 GCA_029935255.1 Pontiella sp. | reverse complement strand
GACTTCCTTGACGGTATAGCCGTCGCCGTTGCCGAGATTGAAGCCGCCGCTGATTCCCGGCTTAAGGGCCTGAATGTGTGCCTGAGCAAGATCCTTGATGTGGATGTAGTCGCGCACGCAGGTGCCGTCGCGGGTTTCATAGTCATCGCCGAAGATGAAGATTTTATCGCGCGTACCCTGGGCAACCTGGAGGATTAATGGAATAAGGTGGCTTTCCGGATGGTGCGCTTCGCCATATTGTCCGGTGGCACCGCAGGCGTTGAAGTAGCGCAGGAAGACACACTCAATGCCGTGGATTTCCTGACCCCATGTAAAGATTTTTTCGCAGAGAAGTTTGGATTCGCCGTAAACGCTTTCCGGTTTCTGGGGGAGCGATTCGTCCATCGGCATACGTTCGGGGGTCCCGTAGGTTGCGCAGGTGGAGGAGAAGATCAGCTTCTTGCAGTCGGCCGCAACCATGGCGGTCATGAGGTTGAGCGAACCGCTGACGTTGTTCTCGAAGAAAGGCATGGGATCGACCATGGATTCGCCGACTTCAATGTAGGCGGCAAAGTGGATGACGGCTTCCGGGCGCTCGGCGAGCATTGCGGTCTTGATGTCGTCTTTGTTTCGTAGGTCGCCTTGGATAAAGGATGCACGCGGATCGATGGCTTCTCGGTGGCCGCGTTCCAGGTTGTCGAAGACGACCACGTCGTGTCCTGAGTTGCAGAGCATTTCGGTGGTTACGCTTCCGATATATCCGGCTCCGCCGGCAACAAGAACTTTCATGGTTTTAATCTCCCTTTTAGTCGTGTGTAACGGGTAATTCGTGCTTATGCATTACGCGGTATAATTGTGGCGCCGGCGGAAGGAATAATGATTTCCGCAGTAGGTTCAAGCCCTTTTTCTTTGCAGAGTTCGATAATCTTTTCGCAGGTATTGCCGGCATCGGTGGCGCGGACAATCGCGACGACGCTTCCTCCCCAGCCGCCGCCGGATAGGCGGGCACCGAGCGCGCCGGCTTCGCGAGCGGCTTCTACGACGATATCGAGCTCGTTGCAGGAGTTTTCAAATGCGGTTCGCGAGGTTTCATGCGAGTCGAAAAGGAACTGGCCAAAGGCTTCGAGTTCGCCGGTGGCCAGCAGTTTCACGCCTTGCTCAACGCGGGTGATTTCGCCGATGACATGTTCGGCGCGTTGGGCGGCTTCCGGGTCGATCTTGTCGCGGTGGGTCTCGAACTCTTCCCACGAGACATCACGAAGGGCTTTAACGGGATGGTCGAGCAGGGCACCGAGCTCTTCTGCGGCTTTTTCGCAACTGATGCGTCGCTCGTTATAGGGCGAGTCGGCCAGCACGTGTTTAATGTGCGGGTTGATCATCAGAAAAACGACATCATCGGGGAGTTGTACGGGATAGGTTTCTAGGGTTCGGAAGTCGCTATGGATCAGGCCGTGGTGAACACCAAAAATACTTGAGAATTGGTCGAGTAACCCGCAGTTGCATCCTGCAAAGTTGTTTTCGGCAGCCTGGGCGAGGATGCCGATCTCTTTTTTATCGAGTTCCTTTCCGGTGTATTCGAGAACCGCATATGCGGTAGCCACCTCGAGAGCGGCTGAACTGGAGAGTCCGGCCCCCATGGGTATGGAGCCTAGGAAGGTGCAGTCGACCGAATCGATGCGGATATTCTGACCGCGCAGGTAGAACATGACCCCTTTGACATAGTTTGCCCACTGGATTTTTTTATCGAGCCGTTCAGAAGAGGAGGGATCGAAGGTGGTGGTTTCGCGGATGTCGCCAGCGGTCAATCGTACGCCGGGTTCGGAGCTGCTCGAGATGCAGAAGCAGTGCCCCATATTGATGGCGGTGGAGAAGGTGGTTCCTTCGTTGTAGTCGGTATGGTTGCCCAGCACTTCAATCCGACCGGGGGCGTAGGACACGGCGGTCGGTTTGGTGCCATAGGTCTCGGTGTGGATTGCAATGGCCTGTTTTACAATGTTTTCATCATACATGGATTGGGATTCCTTCTGTAATAAAGAAAAAACAGTACGGGTTTCCTAAATTAAATGCCATAGGAGAACACCTCAAAGACATGGACGAACAAGGCGAGGTGTGCTCTATTCTTTGCATGTTGGAATCAATGCACCACACGATCAGTCAAAAAGTATCGGAGATATTCGATCTTTATACCGAGATGCATGGAGTACGTATTTCATTGTTCAGCCCGGAGGGCCGACTCCTTTATCCCGATGCGGTCGGTCGTCCAAATTGTCGGCACTGCAACATGCTGCGAGAGACGTTGGGAATGGACAAGCTCTGTCGTGAGTTGGACCATAAAATGATGCAGGTTGCTTTTAACAAGAAGGACATGATCTCCTATACCTGCCATGCCGGAATGCGTGAAGCGACTACACCATTGGTCGTCGATGGAGAGTTGGTTGGATATGTGATGATTGGCCAGTTTCGCAGTCAGGCCGCTCCCGCTGTTTCGCCATATTCGAACCGTTGGGAAAAGGAGCAGGGGGACAGAACGCTACAGGCGGAGTACGAGCAAACACCGATCTTCCCGGAGGAAAAAATCGACCTGCTGCTATCCATGTTTCGTCATTTGCTGGAACTGATTATCGGCGGGCAGTTAATCCATCACAAGGACTATGACTTGATCGATCCGGTGATTGAATATATCCACGACAATCTTAAAAGCCCTTTGAGTCTTGATGAGGCCTCCCGAATGGTTGGACGCAGTCCGTCCACGGTGTCGCGTTTATTCAAAAAAACCACGGGACGAAGTTTTAAGCAATATCAGGTTTGGTTCCGGTTGGAGCAGGCTTCGAGGCTGTTGCTCTCAATGCCGAGCCGTCCGGTCACCGAAATTGCGGAGGCGGTTGGGTTTGATGACCCGCTATATTTTTCAAGGGTTTTTCACAAGCATCTGGGTTGCTCGCCGAGTCGCTACCGTAAGGATAATCTTCAAACCAACTGACCCGCGAACGTTTTGTTCATTGCGGCTGTAAATTTATAAAGTGCGCATACCATGATGGGTTTCATGAAAAGTCCTTCGATGATCCAATTATCCGTGGAAAAAAACTTCTCGGTGAATATTCATGAGTTGGATGCCCCTGTTTTGGAGCCAATCGCCCACCTCGTTAACCATGCTCTCCAGCCCACAGCAATAGTAGTGTGTGTCGTGGTCCAAGGGTAGAGTGTCGAGCAAATCGGTTACACGGCCATGGTGTTGACTGGCGGGGTTCTCCCGCGATACGGCCAGTTGAGTTGGACACCAGTTTTGGAGTCTATCGAAGCCAAACGCGTCGGCTTTCCGCCGAACGCCGTATAGGCAATGTTCGGGAGGTTTTTCGAATGTGTCTCGGTAGGAAAGAAATGGAGAAATTCCGGTTCCGGTTGCAATGAAGGTAAAGGGTGCGTCACCTATATCCTGCCCGGGGCGGAACCAGCCGAAGGGGGGAGTGATGCGAACGGTTTCTCCGAGTTGCCGGGCCGCCAGCCATGGGGAAACTTCACCGCCTTCCATCTCCCGAATGATAAAACTCAGCGTATCTGCATTTGCTCCGGATGCGATGCTGTAGGGGCGCGACTTGTCGGTGTCTGTATAAAGCGCAACACAGTCGCCGGGCGTAAATTCCATTCCGCTTCGCTCAAGTGTTAGTTCAAACAGCTCGTTGTTTATCCGTTGAACTCCAATTATTCGGTGGTTTGTATAGTCCAAGTTAATCATGAAAAGCCCGTCTTTAGGTCAAAAGGCGCGTTTATCCCTGATTTTGCGGCTAATTGCAACTCTGTCTAAACAAGAGGGTTCATTTTTAGAAGTTGGTGGTAAATCGTTTCGGTTTCAGGCATGGCGATTCCAGCCGCTTTTGCCGACCGCAGTGGATTGCCATAGATGCTTTCGATTTCCATGGGACGCCCCCGATCGAAGTCGAGTTTCATGCTGGGCGAATAGGGCTTCATCTTCTCGGTATCGGACATCATTTTTTCAATGAAAGAGGGGTTGATCGGTCGGGCGCAGGCGGTCGAAGCGGCGGCCACTTCATTCATCAATAGCAGACATAGGGCCCGGCTTTCAGGAGTTTTAACCAGCCGATCCGTCCGCAAACCCTGAATGACCGACAATCCATTGAACGGAATATTCCACACCAGTTTTTTCCACCGGGCAAGCGCAAGATCCGGGATGGCTTTTGCAGAAATTCCAGCACGTTCAAAAGCTGAACAAAGTGATTCCAGTCGATGGGTAAGCCCTCCTGGGAGACCATCTGCACGATATTCCCCCAGAGTGATAAGCCCATAATCGAGGTGGCGAATATGTCCCGGTGCAGTCTTGCTGGAGCACAGAAAGCATAGGCCGCCGACCACGCGATTGTTCCCAACGATATTCGCAATCTCCTCCTCGCTGCCCAATCCATTTTGAAGGGTCAGCACCATGCCCTCTTCCTTGATCAAATGGGGCAGGATGACGGGGAGATATTGATTGGCCGTGGTTTTGAGCGCAACGATCACTAAATCGCAACGCGGCATGTCGGCGGGATTGGCATACGCGTTGACGTTGGGAAGATTGAAGTTTCCGTTGGGCGATTCGATAACGAGGCCGTTTTCCCGAACCTGTTTGAAGTCGGTGTGTAAAAGGAAGTGGACTTCGAAGCCCGCCCGTTGCAACAGCCCTCCATAATATCCGCCGACGGCACCGGTTCCAACCAGCGCAATTGTTTTTAGTGTTCGCATTGAGGGGATCATGGCAAATCTTCCAAGGTGAAAAAGAAAAAACCGGCCTCCCGAAAGAAGTCGGCTTTTCTGCCATCCTATTTACGAATGCGGATCAGGATTCCTTAAGCTGTAATTTCTTTCCCGACTTTAGCCATTCGCCTAGTATGATTTTGCAATATGCACCTGTAGATAGCTGCATCGAAGATGCGCGTCTCTCCAGATCCTTGGCCATCTCCATTTTCATGTTGATACCAATGGTCTTTGTTCCTTTTCCTGCTGGATTTGTAGCCATTACCGGTCACCTCCCGTTCGTTTATTGAACCATACGGCTCGTTATTTATTTTGCAACTCATAAATACCAAAAAATAAATACATATTTAATGCAGGGTTGAGCTTTAAAAAACTCTTTAGGAACTATGACAGGAATTCGGAGTACGCGTTGAAAATTATCTCTAACAAATTTATGGTTATCAAAAAAGCTCTGTTAGGAGCTCTTGCGGCGTTGGCGTATCGCTTCATAGAGTAAAATGGCCGAGGCGGTTGAAACATTGAGCGAATCATTCTTTCCAAGCATAGGAATGGCCACCTTGGAGCTGGCCCGTTTCTTCCATTCGGAGGTCAGTCCCTCATCTTCCGAGCCGACAACAATGGCTGTTCCGCCACGCATGTCAACACGGGTATATTCATGGTCTGCGTCAGGAATGGCTGCGATCGATTGGATTCCTTGTTGCTCAAGCCATTGGAGTGTTTGTTCCGTCGTGGCCTCGGCAACCGGGATGAAGAAGAGTGTGCCGATGCTGGCGCGAATCACATTGGGATTGTTGATGTCGGTTTTCCGGCCGCAGACAATGACCGCATCGACACCGGTGGCATCGGCCGTGCGGAGGATCGTGCCCAGATTGCCCGGCTTCTCAAGATCTTCCGCGATTAACAGCAGCGGGTTTTCCGGCAGCACCAATTCTTCAAGGGTTTTTCCAACCCGTGGAGAAAGCGCAATTAAACCGTCCGGGGTATCGCGGTACGACATTTTGAAAAAAGCACTTTTTGAACACTCGAACACGGGTATGTCGCTGGCGCGGATTATTGAAACCAATTCCGGTGCGCCGGTATCGAGAAAGAACTCCGGGCAAAAATAAAGCTCATCAAACGTCCACTTGTTTTCCATGCCTCGCCGAATTTCGCGGTAGCCTTCCACCAGCGTTTGTCCGGTTTGCTGTCGGTTCTTGCTTTTGCGCAGTTTCACGGCGGCTTTCACGCGCGGGTTTTGCGGACTTTCAATCAATCGTGTTTCTTCCATTTTGAAACCAGTCTTTTTGCGAATCGAGGGAGTTCGGGATCGCGTGCACCCATTCCTAAAAGCGTATCGCCCGGCAGGGCCGTTGCTTCAAGTTGTTGTTTCAATACGCCATAATTCGGCACAAGCATAGCGGGAACTCCATTTAAGTTGAGCCGGTTTACCAGATCTGCGGAGGTGGCCTTCTTTGCCACGGTGCCCCCTGCATAGTAGACGGGGAGAATGAAAATAGATCCTCCATTTTTTTCCCAATGAGTGGAAAAAACCTCAACCAAATCTTCGAGGCCTTGGAACAGCGGTGTGAAACCGTGGGGACGCCAATAAGCACGGACTCGTCCATGGGGGTTTGACACCGCAGCAAGTGCGGCGGAAATCTTTGCTGGATTATGGGCATAGTCGTCGATGATGCGTATCCGCTCAACCTCTCCTGCAACCTCCAGTCGACGCTCGATGCCTTTAAAGCGGGCCATCGCATCGCGCACTCTTTCAAGGTCGAGTTCCAGCGCTGCGCAAAGCCGAACCGCGCTGAGCGCATTTTCAAGATTGTGTTTCCCTGGCATGGAAAGCGAAAACTCCATGCCTTGGAAAACAAAGGAATTTGGTTTTTTCCCTAGATGGAGCCGGGGAGACCCTTCAATAATAATCCCCGATGTCTGCTTGCAGAATTGAGCAAACAGATCGTGGAGCTCATCGAGTTCGTAATGATCTCTGGAAATGTTTGTGATGATGGTATGGGTCGGGTGGAAGTTAAGGAACGATTTGTCGGACTCATCAGCCTCGATGATCCACAGGTTTGAACTTCCTCTTCGAATGTTTCCAAGTTGCTTGGGGCGCTTCCAGTTTACGACTCCTGCGCCATTATAAACGGAGGGATCTTTTTCCATGCATTCAAAAATCCAGCCAAGAAGGCCCGTGGTTGTGGTTTTTCCTGCAGTGCCGGCCACAGCGATGAGTTCGTCGTCGCCGATGAGTTTGTTGAGTAATTCGGCGCGATGGAGCAGGGGAATGCCAAGCTGTTTGGATTGCTGGAGGTCTGGGTTGTCGGATTCAATGGCCGTGCTGTAGACCACTTGCGTTGTGCTTTTATCCATCCCCGATCCATCCTGCGGAAAGATTGAAATGCCGATGTCTTCCAAGGCTTGGAAGGTTTCGGAGTCGGGACTGTAAGCGCGGTCAGAACCTGAAACGGAATAATCCGAACACGCAGCCAATTGGGCGAGGCCGTTCATGCCGACCCCGCCGATGCCGATAAAGTGAATGCGCCGCATGCCGGGGACGGTTACTGGTTTATGGAGTTCAATAGTTCCTCGACCTCTGCCCCCGTTGGGGAGGGCTTAGGGGCTTCGGTGGTTTCTGATTGAGGTTTTGGTTCGAATTCGTAGGCGTTTTCAGAGCCGGGTTCAATCGGGTCAGGAATAAGGCGGAGTTTACTTTCAGACCAGCTTCCTTTCCAATCCTCCTGTTTTAAATCCGTTCCTTGGTAGAGGCGGTCTGTTTGTTCAAGCACCTCATCCTGAGTAGACATCACATAGGGCGTCAGAAGCACAATAAGCTCACGTTGCGCTTCAACCTTGTGAACTGAACTGAAGAGGTAGCGTCCAAGGAGAGGGATATCGCCCAGAATTGGAATTTTATTCATCGTGTCGGACACTTCGGTACTGATCAAACCACCCAGCACCACGGTTCCTCCGTCGGGGACTGCAACAGAGGCTTCAAATTCCCGGTTCTTGATGATCGGCACTTGATTCCCATCGATATCGATATTTCCGCCGAGCGAGTCCGCTTTTTGTGTCAATTCCATGATGACAACACGCTGGGGATTAATGCGGGGCGTAACGGTAAGCTGTATGCCGATATCCTTGTATTCATAGTTTGAGCGCTGGGTGCCTGAGCTATTCGCAAAGGAGTCGGTCGAGGTAACCACCGGTCGTTGTTCGCCAATACTAAGGCTCGCTTCCGTATTGTCCGTGGTCATGATCACAGGAGTGGAAACCAGACGGGCATCGGTATCCGTTTTGGAAAGGTTGACGAGGAATTTGGAATCGATTCCTGTGGCATTCAGATAATAGCTAAAAGCACCAGACACAACATTATTAAGGCTATTGGTCAATAGGTTTTTCCCATCCCATGCGCCAATATTATTGCCATCTTGGCTTTGGTAAACCCAGTCGACACCATGTTGAAGATCCGCGTCCAGTCCAATCTCGAAGATGGCGGCTTCAATGATCACCTGCTCCAGCATGACATCCAGACTGGCGATGACATCTTTAATGGCGGATATATCGCTTTTCTTTCCCATGAGCAGGATAGAGTTGGTGCGTTTATCCGCCAAAATTTTGGTGTTCTCAGATAATTTACTTAGGCTTGAAATCGCCCCTACGGTAGCCGCAGCTGCGTTGGGCGTGACCTGTCGTGTTGTATTTGGTGCGCCTCCGGATAGCGCGCGGCTACCGCGCTGCTGAGAATTTTGCGAACTTCCTGAAGTTGTGCTTTTGGAACTTTGAGCAGCACCAACGAGTTCGTTCAGGGTTCCGGAAAGCTCCTCGGCATCGGCATATTCGAGGTTTACAACCTCGAAGGAGGTCGCGGGTTCAACTTCGACGTCGAGCACTTCGATGATTTTATCAAAAAACACGAAGTTTTCTTCTTGAGAGAAAATGATGATAATATTGGTGCGCTCATCAGACATCACTTTGACGGTGCCCTGAATGATGACTGTGCTTCCCTCTTCGGTTTGCGAGATGGTGGCCTTGGTCGGGGCGGCAGGCTTGGCTCCGGAAGTCCGAGCGCGGATCACGCCAGGCGGTGTGCGAGCGGATGGGTTTCCAACCGGGGTGACCGAGGTCTTTTTCTTGTCACCTTGGGCCGCTGTAATGATTTCGTTAAGCTTGGCGGCGATCTCGGAAGCTACCGCATATTGAATTTGGTAGATGCGCGGCTCGATACTGGCGCTGGCCTGATCGATAAATTCGATCAGCTCGCGAACGCGGATAATATTTGCTTCGGTGTCGGTGATCATGAGGCTGTTGCTGCGCTGCAACGCGAGAATTTTTCCATAGGCGTGCAACAAATGCTGAACCGCAGCCTGCACCTCCGGGATCTCAACGTTCTTGAGTTGAATGATCTGCGTAACGAATTTTTCAGAGCCAGCATACTCGTGCTCCTGATCGATGTTGATTTGCAGTCCATGGCCCGTCAGGTCTCCGGCTGTGGCTTGAACGACTTTAATATACCGATCCCCCATGGGAACCAGCGCAATGTTGTTCATGGCCAGAATGGCCTCGACCACTTTGATGCTTTCCGAGGTGGTCAGTTTATCGGCCTTGAGCGTGATCGTGGCCTTAACAGCATCGGTTTTAAGGTAGATTTTGTCGGTCCATGAGCAGTACATGGCCATTACGGTATCCAGGTCGGCACCCTCGAATTTGAAGCTCTGGAGTTGTTCCTCCTTTTTAGGGGTTTTCTTTGCTGCTGCCACCTGTTGGGGTTGCGCCACCGCTGCAGGAGTTGGTTTGGGCTGGTCCGGTGCGGCGGTCGGTGCTTGGGGAGGGGTCTGGGCGGTCGCCAGCTGCAGGAATACAGCGGTCGATAAAGTAGAGAGTATCGGCAGTGGAAGTCTTCTGTGTCTCATAGGAATAAATAACCCTGTAGTTCTCAATTTAGTGCAGTCTAGTTGCCTTCCCAAAGAAAGCAAGACGGGATAGCGCAGAAGATTATTGCACAAAAAACCGCCCCAGAGCGTGGGACGGTTTTCTGCGCCATGGAAGACTCTACTTTTGGTAGAGCGGCCGTTGCTGGTAGGTCGTGTGCAACAGCTCGTGCGCCTTATGGCTGAGGGGCTCGCCGAGATACTCATCATAAACCCGGGTAATTTCTGGGTTATGGTGTGAACAGCGCAACTTGCTCTTCTCGTCATCCGTGTAGATGCCGCGGGTTCTGAGCGCTCGGATTTCGTCGGTTGCGCCGTGGGGCTGTCCACCGCCACCGATACAACCGCCGCGGCAGGCCATCACTTCAATAAAGTGGAAGGGCAGTTCTTCGCCCTTGTCGCGGGCTTCGCGAACTTGGTCGATGACCGCTTGGCAGTTGCCCATCTGGTGGGCAACCGCAATACGAACCTTGGTTCCCTTGATGTCGATCTCGGCGGACTTGACCCCTTCCATTCCGCGAACGGCCTGGAATTCAACCTGTTCGAGATCTTCCTTGGTGATGAGGTAATAGGCCGACCGAAGTGCGGCTTCCATGACTCCACCGGTCACGCCGAAGATCGTTCCCGCACCGGTGTATTCGCCGAGGATACTGTCGACCTCGGAATCGGGCAGGTTGACGAAGTCGATCCCGGCCTGCTTGATCATGCGGGCCAGCTCGCGGGTCGTTATGGAATAGTCGATGTCCTGGAAGCCCGAAGCGTACATCTCCTCGGAACGCGTGATCTCGTATTTTTTCGAGGTGCAGGGCATAACCGAAACCATCGTCATTTTTGCAGGGTCGATTTCAGCTTTCTCGGCATAGTAGGTCTTCGCCATGGAACCGAGCATGGATTGTGGCGACTTGGCGGTGGAAAAGTTATCCACAAAATCAGGCGCAAACTTTTCCATATAGTCCGTCCAAGACGGGCAGCAGCTGGTGATGAGAGGAAGGGTTCCTCCTCCGGTGAAACGTTTCACAAACTCAGAGCCTTCCTCAAGAATGGTCAAGTCGGCCGCCCAGTTGGTGTCGAATACGGCATCAAAACCAAGGCGCCGCAGTGCGGTGTAGATTTTGCCGGTAACGATGGAGCCCGGCTCCATGCCGAAGGCTTCGCCAAGAGCCACGCGAACCGCCGGAGCGATTTGCACGACGACGTGCTGATCTTCTTTTTTGATTTCGTTCCAGACCGCCTTGGTGTCGTCCTTTTCGTAGATGGCTCCAACCGGGCAGTGCGCAGAGCACTGGCCACATTTGATGCAGGGGCTTTCTTCGAGCGTGACATCCGCAGCCGGCGCAAGCCGGGTGCCGTCGCCGCGTCCGATGAATTCGAGAGCATGTACGCCTTGCATATCCTGGCAGACCAGCACACAACGTCCGCACTTTACGCATTTTTCCGGGTTCAGCACGATCGACGGAGTCGACGTGTCGGGCTCGATTCGTTCAATACGCTCTTCGAACGGAATTTCGCGGATGCCGAAGTCGGCCGAGAGATCCTGCAGTTCGCAGTTGCCGGAGCGGCCGCATTTAAGGCAGTCGTTCGGGTGCGTGGAGAGGATGAGTTCAAGCACCGTGCGGCGGACTTCCACCACTTCCGGATCGTGGGTGAGCACCTTCATGCCCGGGCCGATGGCGGTGGCGCAGGCGCGCAGCATTTTCGGGGAACCTTCCACTTTGACCACGCAAATGCCGCAGGCGGCCCATGCATCGAGGTCGTTATGGTAGCAGAGTTTCGGAATCGTTACGCCCACCTGCTTGGCGGCATCGAGAATCGTGGTTCCTTGTTCGACCTCTACGGGGATTCCATTGATTTCACATTCAATCATAGACATTATATTTTCTCCATTATCCCTTGAGGATTGCGTCAAATTTACACTTATCGAAGCACTGTCCGCACTTGATGCATTGGTCTTGGTCGATCAGGTGAACGCCTTTGACCTCGCCGCTGATGCAGTTCGTGGGGCAAACGCGGGCACAGGCCGTACAGCCGATGCACTTGTCCGCGATCACGGTATACGAAATCAGATCTTTGCATTTTCCAGCCGGACACTGTTTGTCGTTGATGTGCGCCAAGTACTCGTCTTCGAAGTACTTCATCGTCGACATGATCGGGTTGGGTGCCGTTTGGCCGAGGCCGCACAGCGAGGCTTTGCGCATCGCCAGTGCGAGGACCTTCAGCTGATCAAGGTCTTCCAGAGTTCCTTGTCCTTTTGAGATCCGGTCGAGAATATTATAATTCGTGCGTCCGCCGATCCGGCAAGGGGCGCACTTTCCGCAGGATTCATCGACCGTGAAATCAAGGTAGAACTTGGTGACATCAATCATGCAGTCATCTTCATCCATCACGATCATACCGCCGGAGCCCATCATGGAACCGATGCCCTGGAGGCTTTCGTAGTCGATCGGAATATCGAGGAATTCTTCGGTGATCACCCCTCCGGAAGGACCGCCGGTCTGGGCGGCCTTGAATTTCTTTCCTCCCGCGATTCCTCCACCGATGTCGTAGATGATTTCTCGCAGCGTGGTGCCCATTGGCACTTCGATCAGGCCGGAGTTGTTGATCTTTCCGGTCAGGGCGAATACCTTGGTTCCTTTGGACGTTTCCGTGCCGATTTGGTTGAACCAGGCGCTGCCCTTCAGAAGAATCATCGGGATGTTCGCCCAGGTTTCCACGTTGTTAATGACGGTCGGTTTGCCCCACAGTCCTTTGACGGCCGGGAAGGGTGGGCGAGGAATCGGCATGCCGCGCTTGCCTTCGATGGAGGCGAGCAGGGCGGTTTCTTCGCCGCAGACAAACGCACCGGCACCGAGGCGTAGTTCGATATCGAAGCTAAACTCGGTTCCGAGAATCTTTTCGCCAAGCAGGCCGTATTCACGAGCCTGGTCGATGGCGTTGTTCAGGCGCTCGATCGCCAGCGGATATTCCGCACGAATATAGATGTAGCCTTGGTTGGCGCCGACGGTCTTTCCGGCAATGGCCATGGCTTCAAGAACGGAGTGGGGGTCGCCTTCGCAGGTGGAGCGATCCATGTAGGCTCCGGGGTCGCCTTCGTCGGCGTTGCAGACAATATATTTCTGTTCGCTTTCAACGTTTTTGGTGAACTTCCATTTTAGACCGGTCGGGAAGCCTGCTCCGCCGCGACCGCGGAGTCCGGCGGTGCAAAGCTCTTCGATCACCTCGTCTTGCGTCATATCGAAGATGACTTTTTCGAGTGCGGCATATCCGTCGCGGGCGATGTATTCATCGATGGACTCGGGATTGATCACGCCACAGTTGCGCAACACGATGCGCTGTTGTTTTTGATAGAAGTCGATTTCGTCGGCGGACGTTCCTTTTTGCCCTTTGTCGTAGAGCAGGGCTTCGACCTGCCGGCCCTTGATGATGTGCTCGGCCACGATTTCCTTGGCGTGTTGCGGGCCAACCTTCACGTAGAAGGTTTCGTCGGGCAGGATCTTTACGATCGGACCCTGTTCGCAGAATCCGAAACAACCGGTTTTCACGAGCTGGGCTTCGGCTTCCACCCCCTGCGCCTTCAGTTCTTTTTCGAGCTCTTCGTAGAGCGCGATGCCTTTGCTGGATTCGCATGCGGTTCCGGCACATACGAGAATATAGTTTTTGTATGCCATGGTTATGCCTGCCTATTTAATGATGTCTACTGCGGGTTTATCAAAAATATGGTCGCTCACGAGCGACTTGCCAATAAGGTGTTCTTTCACGATGCGACGCGCCACCGCGTCGTCGACGTTGCCGTAGATTACGCGCGGCATTCCGGGGACGGCCACTTCAACGGTCGGTTCCGAGAAGCAGAGTCCCATGCAACCGGTTTGAGTGATTTTCGTATTCGTTACGCTGTGGCTGTCGAGCTCGTCCAGAAAGGCATCGAATGCTTCCTTGGCGCCGGCGGCAATCCCGCATGTGCCCATTCCAATAATGATCTGAGCCGACTTTTCGTTTGTGTCGCGCTGCGTCATCTCATTTTTCTTCGCATCGCGCAGGGCGCGCAATTCTTCCAGTGTCATTTTAGCCATGTTCCCCACCTTTGTTTTTATAAAGCTTCAAGATCCTCTTCTTGGGACGCGATAAACTGTTTTAGAAGCGTCAGGCTTTCCAGCTCGTTCAGGTTGCCCAGTGCTTCGACCAGTTCATTTTTATTTACGGAGTAACTTTTGTTCTGCGCACTCCGTTCAATACTTAAATTCCCTTCAAATTCGTAACTCATCAAGGCGACCGCCGCCGTGGTAAAGTTTCCGAAGGCGGGAAGATCCACATTCGTTGGATCAACATTGAAGGTTACCGTGGTTCCTTCGCCCTCCTTCGATGTGATCGCGGCTTTGCCTCCGGTCATTTCCGCCGTTTGGAAAAGGAAGGGGAGGCCGAGGCCCACTTTGCGGTACCGGTGCTTTTGGCCATCCGTATAATACGGGTCTTTCGCCTTTTCGAGCACGACCGCACTCATTCCTTTTCCGTTGTCCGCAATCACGAATTTCAGATTTGTTTTTGTCTCCTTAACCTCAAGGGTGATTTCTGTTGCGCGGGCCTCGATCGCGTTTTGAACCAAATCGGTTATCATGTCGCAGATCGTGGCGTGCATTTTTGTGTTACGTCCCTACTTCTCTTCAAACTGGTCGATGATTTTGTTCATTTGCTTGGTCGTTACGCTTCCGAACACTTCGCCGTTAACGGTGACTACCGGAGCCAGCCCGCAGCAGCCGATGCAGCGGACGGCTTCGACGGAAAACTCGCCGTCTTCGGTGACGGTGTTGAGTCCCACGCCGAGAACGCGCTCGCATTCATCGATCAAATCTTGGCCACCCTTGAGGTAGCAGGCCGTGCCCATGCAGACGGCAATCTGGTTTTTTCCGGGCTTGGTCAGCTTAAAGAAGTGGTAGAAGGTGATGACCCCGTAAATTTTAGCCACAGGAATTTCCAGTGCGGCAGCCACTTCGAAGGCGGCGGTGCGAGGAATGAAACCAAACTCTTCCTGCACGCGGTGCAGAACCATAATCAGGTTTCCGGGTTTTTCCTTCCACTGTTCAATAAAAGCTTCGATCTCCGGTGTGAGCATTTTTTCTTTTTCGGCGGTTGCGGTCATATGTTTTTCTCCAATAGCGGTTCGGACTTTTTCCTTAAAAACTGGCGGGAATATATACCTGCGACTTTTTCGGTAAATAATAAAATTGCCATTTTCATTGTTTATACGCCATGTAGGTAATATTACTAACAACAAATGCGGTATAGATCGCTTAATAAGTTATATACGTAACAACAACTAGAGGTTTATGTCATGAATTCAAATCAGGAAGTGATCCGTCGCTTATCGAAATACCGGAATGTTATGCGAAAAATGAAGGCCTTGGGGTTGGTTAAGGTTTTTTCAGATAATCTTGCTGATGCCATTGGGGTTTCGCCTTCCTTGGTTCGTAAGGATTTTTCGATGTTCAACCTGACCGGAAACAAACGCGGAGGATACCGGATAGATGATCTGGTGTCCAAATTGAACGTGTTGCTGGGGAAAGATAAAAAACAACGGATTATTGTGGTTGGCTGCGGCAAGCTGGGACAGGCCTTGATGAACCATAACGGTTTTCCGCGCGTGGGTATCCGCGTGGTTGCCGGCTTCGATTCCAATCCAGCCGTGTTGGATACGGATGCTCCTATTCCCATTCTGCATGTGAAAAATATTCGGGAATTTATCACCGAAAACAAGATTCGGGTTGTTGCGCTCACCGTTCCCGAAATCGCCGCTCAGGACATGATTGGAACGCTGAAGAAAACCTGCGTGAAGGGGGTGATCAATTTTGCCCCGTTGGCGCTAAAAAGTTCCGAGGACTTCATTATCCACAACATGAATATCGAGCAGGAGATTGAAAACCTCTTTTACAATATTCACTTTGCGGAGAACAATCCGAGCGGCTAGAATTTTCGATTCATCAAGTACTCGGCCATGCAGCGCAGTGACTGCGTATGGATCGAAAGAGTTTCGAGCGATTCAATCGCCTGCTGGGTCAGCTCCCTAACCTTGGCCTTGGCAGCGGCCATGCCGTGGACTGCGGGATAGGTTAACTTGTTTCGTTCGAGATCGGAACCTGCGGGTTTTCCTAGGATTTCGTCGGTGGAGGTTTCGTCTAGGATATCGTCCTCGATCTGAAAGGCGAGGCCGATCTTTTCACCGAATACGCTCAAGTGTTCCAATGCCGTGTTATCGGCCCCTCCAACGATGGCCCCCATGCGGATGGCGGCGCGAATAAGGATGGCGGTCTTGTTCATATGGATAAATTCAATCAGGTCGGCATCGGGTTCCTGCCCTTCGGCGGCCAGATCCTCAACTTGCCCGGCAATCACACCCAGTGATCCTGCGGCCTTTGCCAGTTCGGCCGAGAGGCGGCAGTTTTTGTATTCCGCCAGAATCTGGAAGGCATGGATCATGAGTGCATCGCCTGTAAGCACTGCATTGGCTTCACCAAACTTGATATGGCAGGTGGGTATGCCGCGGCGCAGGTCGTCGTCGTCCATGCAGGGAAGGTCGTCGTGAATCAGTGTGGAGCAATGAAAGAGCTCGACGGCCATGGCCGGAGCCATGGCGGTTTGTTGATCCGCACCAAGCGCTTCAGCCGTTGCAAGGCAGAGGCTGGGGCGGATTCGTTTTCCGCCGTTGAGGACGCAGTAGCGCATGGCTTCATGCAGGATGGCCGGGCGGGTGTTCGCATCGGGAAGGCAATCCTCTAGAGCTGCATCGACACGAATTTGGTTTTGTTTTAGATAGTCTGAAATGTTCATGAATTCCTTTTCTGTGCGGCGTGTAATAGGGAAGTTTCAATGGATGGAAGTTCAGGGTTGGAATTCCTGAAGAATGGTTCCCCATGTTTGTCCGCCCAGTGTGCTTTGCAGGGTGTCGCTCAGGCCATAGAAAACGCAGGCGGCCTTGCCGGAGGCCGGGTCGCGCCAGACATAGACCACCGCCTTCTGGGTGCTTTGAACTTCGTCATCGGAAATGGTTCCATCACCGTTGCGGTCGTGCCCCGATTGCGCGGCAAGGATGAGGGTGTAGAGCGTGTCGCGCGGATTGAATAGCTCATACGTGTTTCGGAAAAAGCTTTCGGCAATCCAGGGGTTTTGGCTGTTGTTATCCATTACGTCTTGCAGTTCTGAAAACGTAATGCCTCTTCCGTATTCAGCGGCATTTGTGGGCCATCCGTTGTTGGCCACGTAGTCCATGAATCGTTCTGCTGCTTGCGTGGCCTGTTGCTCATCCATGCGCAATGTTGCCGGGTTATTAAACTCATCCATGGGCATATTCATAAAAACGGAGGCGATGACGTTGGTGTGGGGCGAGAAGGGGTTGATGCGCCCGTAGCGGGGTGGTCCCTTGGGATAGGGCGATAGATGCTCAATGATGAAGCGCGTATCGTCGTCATCGTTCTCTTCGATGAATTGGAAGGTTTTCCATGGTTTAGATGGATCGTACAGAAAATAGGTAAACTCGTAAGGCGTGTCGATTCGGCCTTCGTTGCGAACGAATATTTTGTCGGTGGGGTCGGGGGTGCTGGTGTGGTCGTTAATGACCGTTTCGTTGATGTCGCCCATGGTGCCAGCACTGGCGTTTTCTCCGGCATCCGACTCTTCTTTCCATTGATCAAGCGATTCGCCATCCCAGTTGAGTCTGGGGTCAACACAGGCCATGCTGGCAACAAAGCGAACGGTCGCATTGGTTGTGATTTCCAGATTAAACAGGTTGGTCGAGAGTCCATCGATAATAGGGAGCAGGTCGTCCGCAATCGAATTCTCCAGCTGTAATTCAAGGTTGAGCACTCGGTCCACCATGATCCCGTTGTCATTGTCGCAATAGATGGATGGGAATTGGATGTCACTCTGCATATTCTGAAAAAGGCGGGTCATATCGTCGCCATCCAAAACCTCGGTTTCGAGTCCTGCATTATAAATTGTAAAATTATAGGGGCTAGAGTCGGGCGTGGTCAGATCGGCGGGAAGATCATAATCCCCGATCCATTCGGAGACCTCGTTGAAAAGATCCAGAGGGAGCTCTGCGGTTTGCTCGGGCGTTTCATTGATGTGTACGGCAAATCGATCTGTATTTTCATAGCCGACGAACGGATACCAAACCTCCAGCTCAAGGGAATATTGGTTGGAGATAATTACGCTGGTGACTTCCATCGTGATGTTGCCATCATCATCTTCGTTTTCCTCAATTTGGGGAAGAAAGGTAAAGTTGCATACCAGAGCCATTTCGTTGATCAGCGGAACCGGTTCGACGGAGAGATCGGTATAGTTTCCGTTGATGTCCTCGGGGATGGTGTCGGTATCGAGATAGTCGCGGAGTTGGTTCAGCACAAATTCTGGATCGGGGATGGCTTGGATTTTCGCAAGCTCTTCGGAGATGAAATCAACATTCGGTGTTCCGGATTCATTGATGATCGGGGTTCGCTCGTTTTGTTCGGTAGGTGAAAAGGAATAGGTTGAAAAGCTTTCGATGGGCGTTGTGATAATTTTGGGAGAGCCTATTCGGTTGAGTTTGTAAATATCGCGAAGTGTTTCGAACCGTCGCCATGCATGGTCGCGGTTGTAGGAAAAAGCAAACCCCGGGGACAGATCGGGGTTCGTGGCGGTGCGTTGGATTCCCGAGGGCGTGTCCTTATCGATATGGGGAAAGGTGGCGGCCGAGCCATTGAATTCATCGATTAATCGCGGGGTTTTAGATAGTTGGATTTCGGCGGGTGATACTCCAGCATTTCTTTCGATATAGTCCGTTGTTCCTCCGCCCACAGAATTGGCATCGAGCAGTCCAGACGAATTGATAACGATGTAGCCGATTCGGCCAATGGGTGTGTTGCCTGCTGAAATCGTCTGCCATTCAGCGGAATCGAGCGCATCGCGATAGGCTTGGTTGATGAGGGGGTTTCCGGTTTGGAAAAAGTCCTCCTCAATCGTGAAATCCATGGAATCCCCCACGAGGGTTCCATCGGTTGGGTTTTGGGGAGGTATGGGCAGAAATCCGGGATAGTTTGTTCCGACCGTGGCATCCACATCTTCCAGAGCGCGGCTGAGTGCGGAGTTGAGCAGGTGTCGGGTTTTGGCGGTTGAAAGGTAGGCGCGTCCAGCCAGTCGTTCTGTGCGGGTCTGGGCCGAAAAGACAATAATCATGATTGTCAGAATGGCAAGGAATCCCAGAGCAATTACCAGTGCCGCGCCGCTTTTTTTGTGCTGGATGTTTTTAGTCATGCTCAGAAGGTGAGTTGGTCGGTTCCTTGGTTCCGCATGTAGATGCGGCGCGTGTATATCCATTCGGTGTTTTCCATGTGTTGTAGGGAGTTGCGGCGGATCGCCATTTGTAAATCCACCGAAGAAACAAGCCCGATGGTTACATCGATAAAACGGGGCATATCGGCGGGGTCAGGTTGCCCGTTCGGATTGGTATTGTTCGAATTCACATCGGCGTTGGCGGTGAATTCCATGAAGGTTAATACCGCATGGCCCGCCAGTTCTTGTCCAAGTGGCTGGGTATAGGTCGGGGTCGGGTTTTGCTGCGCCATTTCAAGTGTTGGATTATGGATCTGGAAAAAATCGGACGCGCTTTGGTTTGGGTTTGTGAAATAGTAGTCGGAATGTCCGAGTAGGTTTGCGACGTTGCTTGCGGAATCGTCAGGCGATTGGATCTCCATATGGCGATTCCAGCTTGAGCTGATGGAGGCCTGCCCGGTTTGGATGCGCATGGGGGCTGTGTCGCGAGGAATGGTTTCGAGTTGGCGCCTCATACCGGTGGATATGAAATAGATTGAATCGTTGGGGTCGATCAGAGACTGGATTCGGAAAGCCACATTGGTGCGGACAAGGGCTTGGCTGACATCCTGTTCAATATAGTCGAGGACCATGCGGGCGGTTTCGTCGAGCAATGCCATGCCCTTGCCGCGTTCGACTGCCCGTGTGCTTTCTGAAAAAATGCGCGACATCATCAAGGCCATCAGAACAAGAATGGTGATGGAAACCAGAATCTCCAATAGGGTAAACCCGGCTTTTGATTTAGCGTGTCGAATCATTTGTCGGCCCAGTTGTAGATTTCCGTATAGAAGGTTCGTGCCCGGGTTTGGTTATTCGTATTCCCGAGGCCCGGCCATATTTCCAAGCTGAGCTCCTTGATGTTTTGTCCCCGTGTTTGGGCATTAAACGTGTACGACACGGTATAGGTGTCGACGGGTGTATTTCCAACCCCGGGAACCCGGCAGGTAAATGTGCCGCTGGAAAGATCCACCGTATTTCCGGTGTAATCAGGAATCAATCCAGATCCGTCCGGGGGGATCTCGCTCCAGTCTGTAACGGAGTGGTAGTAGTTAAAAACCATATCGGCAAAGCTCACAACATGAAGGTCGGAGTGCGATTTGGCTGAGGAGTCGAGCGAGGTTCCCAACAATCCGGTCATCGACACAATGCCAATCGAAATCACCAGCAAGGCCAGCATGATTTCGATTAGCGTAAAACCGAATCTCGACGTTCCAATCGGGGAGGGAAGGTGTGTTGTCATCGGAGCAATTCCTCGGGTTCGCCACTCTCATCATAGCGAATGTCGATAATGCGACTTTTGCCCATGATGTCGATTTTGATTTCTTTTCCATGTTTGGGAGGTGGAACGAGGGAACCTACATCATTATAAAACCCCTCGACGAGCAAAAGTCTTCTCGTCCAATAGGTGAAGGTCGTGGTTTTTCCCCTGGGCGAGAATCCAAACACCACATACGAGTTTCCCTGGATGAGTAGTTCATTTCTTTGACTGAGGGCCCCATTCCATGCAACCCCTGTGTCAACCTTGAACAAGTTGTCGTCGGGAATCGATTGGGCATCGAATACGATGCCGGCAGGAAGCGATTCCCAGTCGGTCAGGAAATAACCGGCCTCCTGCGGTATGGGGGTGATGTTGGTGTGGATGTTGATGGTGAAGACGGCGTAGGAACGGTAGGCCATGTGGCTATCAGATCCGGTAGCGGTCTGGGCATCATGGAACACGAGATAGGTGGGTTGGTTGTGGGCGATGGCGTATTGCCTTGCCATCTTGGTGGCGGAGTGGACGGCGTTGGCTGCGGCATCGAGTTTGGTTGCTCCGGTAATATTCGTTAGCGCGGGCAGGGCGATTGCAAACATGATTCCAATAAGCGCGATCACCACCAACAGTTCGGCCAGAGTGAAGCCCATTCGGTTTAAGGAGTTTTGATGGTATCCGTATTTTTGCATGGGGGGAAACATATCTGAAATCCATGGAGCGTGGGTATGCTTTTCTGACTTATTTTGGACGGATCGATCAGATGAGTGACGTTACCAACACTAGCCTTGGACAGAGTTGAGGGCGGTTCAGAGGGACAATGCTATACCGACGACGTATTCTGCCGATCTTTGTTTCTTTCCGGCGGTTTCGGGGCATGGGAGTGCGCGAGGCGCATGGCCATCATTCCTGAATCCGCTCCAGAATGAAGCCGGTGCGTGCGGGGAGGTAGATGTTGATTTGGTTGCGGTCGTGCTCGCCGTCGTTGAAGGCGAAGGATTCGAAGACCTGCTCGCCCTGAACAATGTCGTGGCCGCCGAAGCGGGGGTCGTCGGTGTTGAGGACGAGGCGGTACGTGCCGGGTGTAACATCGACGGGATAGTTCTCGAATGATTTATTCGGGTGGAAGTTGAGGCAGAAGAGCAGGCCTTCGCGCTCGAAGGCGATGGTCTTGTCGCCTTCGTTGATAAGGCGGAACTGGACCGGATCGTTTCCAATTCCGTTGCGCTCGCGGATCAGGTTGACCATGGCTTGATCGAAGTTGGCGAGGAAGCTGAATTTAAGGTCCGGGTTGTCGCGTAGGCTCCATTGGCGGCGGGCGTAGTGATAGGACCAGTTGTTGCCTTCGCGCGGGAAGTCGATCCATTCGGGGTGGCCGAATTCGTTGCCCATGAAGTTGAGGTAGCCGTGGGCGGCGGCGCCAAGCGTGGCGAGCCGAGCCATTTTGTGCAGGGCGATGCCGCGGTCGACGACCAGGTTTTGGGCCTTGGCGTGCATGTGGTAGTACATCTCTTTGTCGATGAGTTCGAAGATGAAGGTTTTGCCGCCGACGAGCGCTTGGTCGTGGGATTCGACGTAGGAGATGACCTGTTCTTCGGCGCGGTGGTTGGAGAGCTCGTGGTACAGGCCGCTCATGCTCCATTGATCGTCGGGGATGTCGTTGGCGAGCTTGAACCAGAGGTCGGGGACACCCATGGCGAGGCGGTAGTCGAATCCGCAGCCGCCTTCGTCGGTGGGTGCGGCGAGGCCGGGCATGCCGGAGACCTCTTCGGCAATGGTGATGGCGGCGGGACGAACCTCGTGGATGAGGGTGTTGGCGAGGGCGAGGTAGGCGAGGGCATCGAGGTCGATGGAGTCGTCGAAGTAGCAGGAATAGTC
>JAOZKS010000065.1 GCA_029935255.1 Pontiella sp. | reverse complement strand
CAAAATAATTACGGACCCCCCGAGCGAAGCGACGGATAATTTTCACAGAAAATAACGTAGTGATTCAAATGATTTCCGATCAGGGATGAAGGATGGCCACGAAGAGGCGCAGGAAGCACAAAGATCTGCCGATCTTGCTCTTGCTCTCTAGAACTTCCTTTGTGCCTCTTCGCGGCTAAAGACCCAGATCCAGCTGATCGAGCTCGGCGACGGGTCGGAAGGTTTTGCGGTGTGCCGGGATTGCCCCGTGCTTTTTGAGGGCCTCGAGATGCCGCTTGGTTCCATAGCCTTTGTGGCTGGCAAATCCATATTCGGGATGTTGGGTGTCGAGCTCGATGAGGATGCGGTCGCGCGTGACCTTGGCGATGATACTGGCGGCGGAGATGGAGATGCTGAGCGCGTCGCCCTTCACAATGCTGCGGGATTCGCAGGGCAAGCCCTTAACGGGCAATCCATCGACCAAGGCGAACTGCGGGCTGATTTGCGAGGCGGCGATGGCCATGGCTTTGTGTGTTGCTTTCAGGATATTAATTTGATCGATCTCCTCCGCATTCACGATGCCGATTCCGATGGTTGTGAATTTTGATTCCGTTAGAATGGAGAAATATTCTTCACGCAGAGGTTCGGACATGGCTTTTGAGTCGGTTAACCTTCCAAAGGTTGAAACCAGCTCGGTCTGGATGTGTTTAGGATCGAAGATCAGCGCGGCGGCAACAACGGGCCCGGCGAGAGGCCCCCTACCCGCTTCATCAATTCCGGCTAGACGCAAAAAACCCGACCCCCAGGCTTCTTTTTCATAAAGCAGGACATCGGGCATCGAATCGCCTTGATCGAAGCTAGACGCGGCGTTCTTTGATGCGGGCTTTTTTGCCAGCCAGATCGCGCAGATAGTAGAGCTTTGCACGGCGAACTTTACCATGGCGCTCGATTTCGATCTTATCGACGTTCGGGCTGTTTAGCGGAAAAATACGCTCCACGCCTTCACCATAGGATATGCGGCGAACGGTGATGGCTTCCGTTGCTCCGGTTCCTTTGCGGGCAATAACCGTTCCGGTAAAGAGCTGAACACGTTCCTTGCCACCTTCTTTAATTTTATAGTGAACACGGATGGTGTCGCCGATGACGAATTCCGGGTGACGTTCTTGATTGGCTTGTTCCTGACTAATTTTCTGTACAGTATTCATAAATCTCTCTCTGTTTAGCTTTGGTTTGAGAAGCGCTTGATAATAGCCAACTTCGTTTTTCGGTCAAGGGTTGTTTTTGCTATTTTTATCGTCTGTTTTCAATAGGTCGGAACGTCGCTCAATCGTTCGCCGCATCGCCTGTTTCTTTCGCCATTCCGCAATTTTTCCATGATTTCCGGAAAACAGGATTTCGGGCACCTTCATGCCTCTGAATTCAGGGGGTCGGGTGTATTGGGGGAATTCCAGCAGACCGGAAGAAAACGACTCTTCTTCAGCAGCCTCTTCTCCGCCGCCCAGCACGCCCGGTCGCAATCGGGTTACAGCGTCGATGACTACCGTGGCGGACAGCACGCCATTGGTCAGCACATAGTCGCCAATGGAGATTTCTTCGTCAACGAGGGCATCGCGAATTCGCTCATCCACTCCTTCGTAGTGTCCGCAGATAAATATAAGATGGTGGGTTTGGTCGGCTAATCGGCGGGCATCGGCTTGCTTAAAGGTTTGGCCCTGGGGGGTCATAAGAATTACGCGACTCTCGGGGGTCCTAACGGATTCGACGGCGGCAAACATGGGCTCTGCTTTCATGACCATCCCCGGACCGCCGCCAAAGGGGCGGTCGTCGGTCTTATTATGTTTGTCGGTGGTAAAATCGCGGAGGTTGATGGCGTTGAATTCAACCAACCCCGCTGCGCTTGCACGCTTCATCATGCTTTCCTGCAAAAAACCACTGAGCATTTGGGGAAAGATCGTGATGATATCAATTTTAAGTACGTTGTTCATTTCGCTAAGAGGCAGGCTGAAAACCCGCGATAAGCCATAAAAAGAAAAGAGCGGCCAATTGGCACGCTCTTCTCGCAACTTCCAAGATTTGGAACGTCCTAGTCGACCACTTCGAGCATGGCCTTGCGGCCTTGCTTGGCGGCGATGGAGTTGAGGAGGGTACGCATTGCACCTACTGTTTTTCCACTTTTGCCGATGATCTTGCCAATATCCTTTGCGTTGCAACGTAGCTCGAAGATGAGGGTCTTTTCTCCGTCAATCTCAGTAATCTGCACTTCGTTCGGTGCATCAACCAGCGACTTTGCAATGGTTTCAAGTAAAGCTTTCATATACTAGGATTTTTCTTCGGTTGCTTTTTCAGCCGGGGCTTCGGCAGCTTCTTCAGCAACGGGCTCCTCGGTTTTAGTTTCTTCAACCGAAGTTTCTTCGGCAACTTCCTCAACCGACTCTTCAGCAGCTTCTTCAGCTTCGACGGCGGCAACCGGGACCTCTTCTTCGGTAACTTCGCCGGCAACGGCCTGTTCAACCGGTAAGGTGCGGGCTTTTTTGATCAAGCTGGCAACGGTGTCGGAAGGTTGAGCTCCTGTGCCTAGCCAGTAATTGACGCGGTCGAGATTCAGCGAAAAGTTATTGCCTTCCTGCTTGGGATCGTACCACCCCAGAGTTTCGATAAAGCGGCCCGTCGGCGCGCGACGGGAATCCTGAACGATAACCCGATAGAAAGCGGCGTTTCTGCTGCCCATTCTGCGTAGTCTAATTTTAACTGCCATAGTGTGTTTTCTCCGTAATGTAAATCTCTACCTCTCCGGTAAAAGCGCTACTTTTTAGTCAACTTCTTCAGACGTAGCAATCTTTTTCCCATCTTTTTGAACTGCTTACCCATTTTGCCCGTCTGCTCAAACCGCTTAAGCAACTGGTTTACGTCCGCGAACTTGCGCCCACAACCGGCGGCAATCCGCAACCGGCGGCTTCGGTCGATCTCTTTTGGATGCCGCCGTTCCCATGGGGTCATGCTCTGAATGATTGATTCAAATTTCTTCATTTCGAGTTCTGAGGCCGCGGCCATCGCCTGTTTTTGCCGGGCCGTCATTTTCATCGCATCGCCCGGCATCATGTCGAAAAGGCTTTCCATTGAGCCGAGTTTCTTCATTTGCCGGATCTGCATCAGGAAGTCTTCCAGATCAAGCTGGCTGTTCATCATTTTTTCCTGAAGCTTCATGGCATCCTTCTCATCCACCATGCCCTGCGCTTTTTCAACAAAACTAATGATATCGCCCTTGCCAAGGATACGCGAGGCCATGCGATCAGGATAGAACGGCTCAAGGTCTTCCATTTTCTCGCCGCTCCCCGTCATCAGGATCGGGCAACCGGTTACGGCATGAACAGATAACGCCGCGCCACCCCGAGCATCGCCATCGAGCTTTGTCAGAATTAGGCCGGTCAACCCCACCGCTTCGCGAAAGGCTTCTGCCACATTAACCGATTCCTGACCGATTGCGGCATCAAGCACCAGCACCACGTTGCGCGGTTCTGTCCAAGCGCGAAAATGCTTCAACTCGGCCACAAGCTCATCATCCACCTGAAAGCGACCGCCAGTGTCGTAGATCACCACATCGAATTTTCCCTCCTTGGAAAATTGAGCCGCGCGTTTTCCAAGCATGGGGACGGTTTCACCGGCTTCCGGCTTCAGGATATCCACCCCCACCTGCTTCGCCAAAATGGAAAGTTGCTCCACGGCCGCGGGTCGGCGGATGTCGCAGGCTACCAAAAGCACGCGACGGCCGGATTTTTTCCAGCGCCCGGCCAGTTTCCCGGCGGTGGTGGTTTTTCCCGATCCGTGCAGGCCCATCAGCATCACCGAGGCCGGGCTTCCGGTTAGATCGAATTCTTTGTGCGCGCCGCCGAAGAGTTCGACGAGCTCATCGTTCACGCGTTTGATGATCTGCTGGCCCGGCGTGACACTATCAAGCACTTCCTCGCCCATGCAGGAATCCTGAACACGCTTTACAAAATCGCGGGCAACCTGAAAGTTGACATCGGCCTCCAGCAAGGCTAAGCGCACCTCGCGCAGCGCGTCTTTAACATTTTTCTCGCTCAGCTTTCCGTAGCCACGCAGGTTCTTGAATGTCTTCTGCAATGCAGAGGATAGGTTTTCAAACATGGGAAGTTCCTGTTCCGTAAAAACCGCCGAGTTAAGCGGAAACGCATGAGGAGGCAAAGCGAATAATACGTTAAACAAAACCCGTTCCTACACGGTCTTCCAAGCTTTGGCAAAAGCACCGATTAACTCCCATTAAAGACTCGCCACCCCATCCAATTGCGGTACTTTAATGGGTCGGATCAAACATGATTTCGATGTGGATTTGATGGCATTAAAAAATAATTGAACAGAAAACATGAGCGAAAACACGACAGCCGAGCCGATCTCGCGACAGGCGCTGAACAAGATAATTCTTAAGTTCACCACGCCGAGCCGGGGCAAGGGAGCTTGGCAGATGGCCAACACCCTGATTCCCTATTTTGGTCTATGGGCACTCGCGATATATTCCTTTAAAACCGAACTTCCAAACTGGGTCGGAGTTCTTTCCGTCCTACTTGCCGGCCCCTTCCTCGTCCGAATCTTTATCATTTTCCACGACTGCTGCCACTCGTCGTTTTACAAGTCGAAATGGGCCAACACACTCGTCGGATACATCACCGGGATCCTCGCCTCCTCGCCTTTTCGGGACTGGGGCGAAGCCCATATCCGCCACCATGCCACGGCCGGAAACCTGGATAAGCGCGGGGTTGGTGATATATGGACCCTAACCGTCGAAGAATACATCACCGCACCGAAGTTGAAGCGAATCACCTATCGGGTCTTTCGGCACCCTCTCTTTATGTTTGGAGTCGGACCCTCATATGTGTTTCTGGTGTTCCACCGGTTTTCACAAAAAGGCATCCAGCACAAAGGCCGTCTAAGCGTCTATATGACCAACCTTGCCTTACTGTTGCTGCTGCTTCTGGCGGGGCGGACCATTGGGTACAAGGTCTACTTGCTGATCCAGATTCCGGTCACCATTCTTGCAGCCACACTCGGCATCTGGCTGTTTTATGTGCAGCACCAATACGAAGAAGTCTACTGGGCGCGCAACGATGTCCGCGATTCGCTCAAGGCCGCCTTGGAAGGCAGCTCATACTACAAGCTACCCAAGGTTGCCCAATGGTTTAGCGGAAACATCGGCCTCCATCATATTCATCATCTCAACCCCTCCATTCCCAACTACAACCTGCAAGGTTGCCACGATGCCCTTCAGGAGATGCAGCATATCGAACCACTCGGGCTCAGAAAAAGTTTCAAATCCCTTCGTATTCATTTATGGGATGAAGACACCCAAAAACTCATCAGCTTCAAGGCCATGAAACTCATCCGAAAAGCCCGCCGCAAAAACCAGGAATAACAATGACAAACAACGATATCTTACGCCGACTGCGCTACGCCCTTAACATTAACGACTCCCAAGTCGCCGAGCTCATCGCCCGCACAGGGCGGAAAACAACCGCTGACGAGGTCATTAACTGGATGAAGCGGGAAGATGAATCCGGATACACCGAACTCACCTCCATCCTGTTCTGCCGCTTTCTCGATGGACTCATCATCGACCGCCGAGGCCCCCACCCCTCCGGTCAGCAGCCCCAGCCGCTCGAATTTCTATCCAACAATGAAATCCTCAAAAAACTAAGAATCGCCCTCGAACTTCAGGCCGATGACATGGTCGCCATTTTTCAGCGTGCTGAATTTGTGGTAGCCAAAGCCGAGCTCAGCGCCTTCTTCCGTCGACCCGAACACCGCAACTACCGCAAGTGCCCGGAACAAGTCCTGAAAAAATTTATCAAAGGTCTCAGCACGAAAGTCTAACCCCTTCATTCCGCACCACCATTCATCCACCGCCCGCCGCGCATCAGAGTGGCGGCGCGGATGAGGTTTGGAAAAATCCACAGAAGAGGGCTTGAAGGGGGGAAGCTTGCGTTAAACCAATCCCTGTTTGATCAAAAACATAAGCGACACGGTGTAGGTTTTTTTAGAGAGAGATAATCACTGAAGGTGTTGTTTGGGCGTAGCTTGATGGCCAAGAGCATGAGTCCGATCATAAACGGTTGTGAAAACAGAGCGATTCCGACGGTTAAATCTTATCCAATGGCAGATTAACAAGCCGCACCACAGCATTTTCCCGTCGCACCCAGGGGTGGTCATTGAGATTTTGATGGTCGGCTTGCCATACAAGAAGCTGATACGTGGACAAAGGCTCAGGCAGGATAAACTTGATGGCGGTTGCACCCTTCGTTTCTCCGGCCAGAATATGCGCTTTGAGGCCATTCGGGGTTCTGTAGATTTCGCCTCCTTCGAGCGTTGTCCATGCAAAACCTTTCAACCCGTGTTCCTGAATGCGATGTCTTCCGCCTTGCACGATCAGGATATGGGTCTCCTCGGTGTGCAACTGGACTTCGGCCCCCATCAGAGGCAACGGATCGCCGGGGTTCCAGAGGGTTCCATTTTGCCCCGGCATCATAGTCAACACCTCCACGGTAAGGTTGGGATCGTCGAGCAATACTCGTAACATTTCCTGACTGAATTGCGCCCGGACAAACCATCCGGGTTCGTTGACGAGCAAGAGGTGGGCGCCTTTGCGAATGTCTCCGCGCACGGGTTCGATCTGCAGCGCCATCTCGCGCACCGAACCAGGTTGATCACTAATTTCGACCTGTTTGCCATGAAGCTTAACGGCATGGAAAGCAACGTATACCCCCAGCAGCAACACAAGCGGGGTCTGCCATTTCTTCGGGCGGGTTGATACGAACAGACCGACGATTCCCACAAAAGCCACTGACGGCAGATAGAGGTAGCGTTCGCTCAGGTAGACAAAGCTGATTGGAAGCCAGGTTGCCGCACCCAACAGGAGGAACATCCAAAACCGTCCATCGCGACGGAGAACGATGCCGCACCCCGATAATAGAAAGATGGCGAGCGCGGGAGCCCATGCGCTGTTCATGTCGGAAACAGTTTTTGTATCGGCAAAAGGAACCGTCCATTCCGCAAAGAGCAGGTTGCCGGAATAGCTACGTAGTTGGAGCCAGAGATGTTCGTGGAAACCGGGTCGGAGCGGAGAAATGAGGTAGGGATAGACGAAGTCGCTCCCCTCGCCCGCCAAAGCCCAATGCTTGACGCCAAGCACCGCCATAGCCACCAGACCGTAGGTTGCGTAGAGCTTCCATTCTATGCGGCGGCGGGCAATCAGGACATCGTGGACCATCAAGGCCAGCGGAGCTGCAACCACCAATTCCTTGGTGATGAATCCAAAGGCGAAACAGAGCACAGCCCACCATCGTAGTGCAGGTCGGTCATCGCCTGCCACATGCAGGGCCATGGCTCCGAGGAATCCCAGTGCGGCGAGTGAATCCGTGCGCCCGGCGATATACCAGATGCACTCCCCATGCGTCCACAATGCGGCAAAAAGCGCAGTCGACAGGATGGCAGGAAGGCCGGGGCCCAGCCAACGATGAAGCAGGAACCCGACAAGCAGCGCACCCCCCAAATGAATCAAGATATTGCTCAGCGTCAGACCGAAGGGATATTGATCGCCCCAGATGCGCCAATCAAGCGCATAGGACACCACCACGGTCGGGCGAAAAAAGCGAACCTTCCCCTCCTCCTCCATAAACCAGAGATGGTCCCATCGATTTTCGACGGTTGCCGCTTTGGCCACTTCCATCTGGCCCGCCGCGACTTGCTGGATGTTGTGGAGGTAGCGATAGTCATCGGCTTCCAATCGCGGTGCCTTGAGCGCTGGCCACGAAACCGATAGCACAATCAATAGACCTAACAGGTGGCTGAGGAGCAGACTGGTTTGTTGGCGCATCAAAACCGTTTTATTTCCGTTGGCTCGGCGGTTTGTCTGGAACTTCATACTGTTTTTTCAATAGAGCCAGCTCCTGTTCCATTTTCTTAATGAGGGCCGCGTTTTCAGGGTTGCCGTGAATGTTGTTCATTTCGGAAGGATCTTTTTCGAGATCGTAGAGTTCCCATTCCTCGCCATTGGGAACATCTTTGCCGTAAAAGCGGATCAGCTTGTAGCGGCTATCGAATACACCTTCATGGCGGCGGACTTTGTGGGCGCCGGGATATTCGTAGTAGTGGTAGTAGAGCGACTCGCGCCAATCTTTCGGTATCTTACCTTCCATCAAGGGCACTAAACTTTTCCCCTGCATATCGCTGGGGATCGGAGCGCCGGCGAGTTCGAGAAAGGTTTCGGCAAAGTCAATGTTCTGCACGAGGTCGGTATTGACGGAGCCCGGCTTTATCTTTCCCGGCCAGCGGGCGATGAGCGGCGTGCGGAAGGATTCTTCATACATAAAGCGTTTATCGAACCAGCCGTGTTCTCCCATGTAGAAACCTTGGTCGGAGGAATACATTACAATCGTGTTCCTCTCCAATCCTTGCTCTTTCAGTGCTTGAAGAACACGCCCCACGTTTTCATCGACGGCCCATGTGCAACGAAGGAAATCTTTCATGTAGGTCTGATATTTCCATTTGACCAGCTCCTTGCCTTCGGGGGTATGGGCCTCGAACCATTCATTACGCGCTGCATACTGACCGTCGGCCTTGGCAAACTTCTTCCCAACCTTCAAATCCCCTTCCATGCGCATCGTTTTATCGATGGTCATATCCTGCTTGTTCGCGGCGGTGGTACGCGTGGCATAATCATCGAAAAGGGTTTCCGGTTCGGGGATTTCGATGTCGGCATATTTTTCCATGTGCCGCTTGGCGGGTTGCCAATTGCGATGCGGTGCCTTGTGGTGGATCATCAACATGAACGGCTTGGTTTTGTCGCGCTTGTTTTCGAGCCAGTCGAGCGCTTTGTCGGTAATGATGTCGGTTGTGTATCCCTCATACTTTGTCTTCCCCTCCTCGGTGACAAAGCTTGGATTGTAATACGCGCCCTGCCCCGGAAGCACCTCCCAATAGTCGAACCCCTGCATCTGGCCGCTCAGATGAATCTTGCCCACCATCACGGTTTGGTAGCCGTTTTTCTGAAGAATCTTTTGGAATTGCTGCTGGTCGTGGTTGAACGGTCCGCGATTGTCGTACTTCCCGTTCATGTGGCTGTGCTTGCCGGTCAGCAGCGTGGCGCGGCTCGGTGCGCAGATGGAGTTGCCGACATAGGCGCGGTCAAACCGCATGCCTTCGCGAGCCAATCGATCGATATTTGGTGAAGGATTCAGCTTCTGTAGCCGCCCTCCGTAGGCCCCGATGGTTTGATAGGAATGATCATCGGAAAAGATCCACACAATGTTGGGTCGGGCGGCGGCTTGCACCCACGCACTCAGCCCTATCAGGACAAACGTAAACAGGATTCGTTTCATGGCATTCTCCTTGGGTTGTTGATCTTTAAAACCGTGGCATCTTCCAATCCTTAGAAATACCAGGCTTGTGCCACGATCCTAAGGTGTGCGCTGCAGGCTGGTCTTTGACGGGCTTGTTTTGTTTCGCGGAAAGGTGGTCGGTACAATCCGCCAGTTCGTGCCAACGCGCAGACATTTCCACAACCCGTTCGGGATATTTATCGGCCAGATTATTCTGTTCGCAGCGATCATCGGCAACGTTGTAAAGCTCCCATGCATGGCTGTAAAAGCTAACGAGCTTCCAGTCGCCTTTGCGGAGCGCCCGGCATGAGCTGAACTGGAAATAGATTTCATCATGCCCCTCTCGTTTCTTGCCCTCGAAAAGTGGAACAAGCGACTTTCCTTGCAACGGTTCAATGCGTTCCTCCGTTGGATAGGTCGCTTCACCGACTTCGATGCACGTGGCCATGATATCGACCAGGTGCCCCGGGCTGCGATCCCAGCCGCCTTCGTTCTTGATATGCTTCGGCCAGTGAACAATCAGCGGGGAGGAAATTCCGCCTTCGTGCTGCGTCTGCTTATAGTGCCGCAGCGGTGTATTGCCTACCGTTGCCCAGCTGGCATCGTAGAGGTAGAAGGAGCCGCCCTTCCACGGCGGAATGTCGAGATGTTTACTGCGTTCGAACGGGCACGCCCCATTATCGGAGCAGAGGATGATCAGGGTGTTCTCCAATTGCCCTTTCGCTTTGAGAAAATCAATCATCCGCCCAATGTTCTGATCCACCTTGTCAACCATTGCCGCAAAGATGGACATGCGGAAGCTCTCGAACTCGCGTCCCTTCTCGTCCAGTTGCTCCCAGGCCTTCATGTGTTCGGGCAGTTCCGGAAGCTCCATGGCCTGCGGGAAGATGCCCAACTGCTTTTGCTTGGCGAAACGGTCTTTCCGGATCTCGCCCCAGCCTTCATCGTAGCGCCCCAAATATTTTTGGATATCCTTCTTCGGAGCTTGCAGGGGGTAGTGCGGGGCATTGAAAGCGATGTAGTGAAAGAACGGCTTCCCTGTTTCAAGGGCTTCGTCAATAAACGTCATGGCATAATCGACATTGGCATCGGTCGTATAGAAATCGTCATCAAAGTCGTTCCATACCTCCCCGTTCAACCGAAAGGTTTTATCACCGACAAAGAAATCAGTCGCGCCGGAGAGGTGA
>JAOZKS010000333.1 GCA_029935255.1 Pontiella sp. | reverse complement strand
ACCGACAGCCGCAACGTCATCATGGAAATCCGCGCCGGAACCGGCGGCGACGAAGCCGGCATCTTCTGTGGCGACCTCTACCGCATGTACACCCGCTACTTCGACACCAAAGGCTGGAGGCATCGCGTCATGGATGTCAGCCCCTCCGAATCCGGTGGCTACAAAGAGGTCTCCTTCAGCGTCGAAGGCGAAGACGTCTATAAAGTCCTCAAGCACGAAGGCGGCACCCACCGCGTCCAACGCGTACCCCAAACCGAAACCCAGGGCCGTGTACACACCTCCGCCGCCACCGTCGCCGTACTCGCCGAGGTCGAGGAGGTCGACATCGAAATCCGCAACGAAGATCTGCGCATCGACACCTACCGCGCACAGGGCGCTGGCGGTCAGCATGTCAACACCACCGACTCCGCCATCCGCATCACCCACATTCCCACCGGCACGGTCGTGCAGTGTCAGGACGAGCGATCCCAGCATAAAAACAAAGCCGCCGCCCTCAAGGTATTGCGCGCCAGAATCTACGACACCCAGCAACGCGAAAACGAAGAACTCCAGGCCTCCGAGCGGAAATCCATGGTAGGCTCCGGCGACCGCTCCGAAAAGATCCGCACCTACAACTATCCCCAAAACCGGCTCACCGACCACCGCATCGGCCTCACGCTATACAAGCTCGACCGCGTCATGGAAGGCGACCTCGAGGAAACCCTCACCGCCCTCTACGAACACGACGTCGAAGAGCGCATCAAAGCCCAGATGGCCGAGTAGCCTCACTCCATCCACTCCCATGGATTGGAAAGAATCCGGATCTCCTTCCCTTGCCAGTCGATAACTTTGTCCTCATGCAGGCGCAGGATCAGGCGCGAGAGGCTCTCGGGCGTGGTGCCGATGGCCGCCGCAATATCCTTTTTCGAGAGCGGGGTATGGATCCTTTCCTTTTCGCCATACTGGCTACGCAGGAAGGTGAAGAAACGGTGTTCAACATCCTTGGTGGTCAACTCCTGAATGCGTTCGGCAAGATAACGCTGCTTCGCCATCAACATCGCAATAAAATCGTTGCGGAACCCCTCCTCCGCGAGCAAGCGATGAATCCCTTCCTTCGGAAATGAAAGCACCGCCGCCTCGGTCACCGCGCGGGCCGAAACCGGATAGCGTTCTTTTTCGAAGAGCACCACCTCGGCAAAAACATCGCCCGGCTTAACGACGCGAATGACCACCTCGCGACCATCCTCCGTGTTCTTATGCAACTGAAGGTTGCCATCGACCAACAGAAACATATTTCCGCCCCGGTCGCCCTCGTGAAACAGATAGCCGCGCTTTTTCACCTGCCTTAAATTGCAGATCGCCGCAAGCTCCCGCCGATGTTCCTCGGACAAACCCTTAAAGAAAGGCGCTTCATTGATGTATCGTTCGATTTTCATAAACGGACTTTGGCTCGCCCCTCCCCAACTTTCAATTTCCAATAGCCGGAAATTTCGCCCCCTGACCCCCGGAGGAAGGTTCCGGCGATGCCGAGGCCTTTGTTCAAACCCTGCGCACCCACCAATAAAAAGTTTATGAACCGTTTCAACCTCTTGACTCATATCAAGGATTGAATTAAACCCATGTGCATAATCCTTTGCATCATTTGAAACCAATAAAGCCGGATCGTCCGGCCATAACCCAGGAGAAACAAACCATGAGTATGTTCTGTTACCAGTGCGAACAAACCAGCCAATCAACGGGCTGTACCTCGTTCGGCGTATGCGGAAAAGATCCGGAAACCGCCGCCCTGCAAGACCTGTTGATCCAAGTCTGCAAAAAGATTTCTGAAAAAGCACACGCGGCCCGCCAAGCCGGCCAAGCAACCCGCGAAGCCGACCTCTATGTGATAGAAGGCCTCTTTACCACCGTCACCAATGTCAACTTCGACCCCAACGACCTCGCAGGCATCATCAGCCGCGGCGCAGCATTGCTGAAAGAAATGGGCGGCGACTGGGAACTTCCCAACGACCTTGACGGCCTGATTACCCAAGGTGAAAAAGTCGGAATCGAAAGTCGAATGACTTCGCTCGGCCCGGACATTACCGGCCTGCAGGAGCTGATCATCTACGGCCTGAAAGGAACCGCCGCCTATGCGGACCACGCCTTCATTCTTGAAAAGGAAGACGACTCCGTATTCGCCTTCTTCCACGAAACCATGGCCTTCCTGCTCAACCCTGCGCCGACCGTCGACGAGCTCGTTGCCCTCGCACTGAAGACCGGCGAAGTGAACCTGACCGTGATGGGGCTGCTCGATGCCGCCAACACCGGCACCTATGGCCACCCCGTCCCCACCCCCGTGAATATTGCAGCGGTTAAAGGCAAAGCCATCCTCGTTTCGGGTCACGACCTGAAAGACCTCGAACTGCTGCTCAAGCAGACCGAAGGCAAAGGAATCGACATCTACACCCACGGCGAAATGCTCCCATGCCACGGCTATCCGGAACTCAAAAAGTATTCGCACCTCGTCGGAAACTATGGCGGCGCATGGCAGGATCAGCGCACCGAGTTCGAAGCCTTCCCGGGTTCGATCCTGATGACCACCAACTGCATCCAAAAGCCGAAGGAAAACTACAAGGCGCGCATCTTCACCTGCGGCCTCGTTCAATGGCCGGATGTCCAACACATTTCCGACGGCGACTTTACGCCGGTCATCGATGCCGCGCTTGCGGCGGATGGATTCCCGGAAAGCGAAGAAGAAAAAACCATCCTGACCGGCTTCGGCCATAACGCCGTACTCGGCGTTGCTCCACAGGTCATTGATGCCGTAAAAAGCGGCGACCTCAAGCACTTCTTCCTGATCGGCGGTTGCGATGGCGCAAAATCGGGACGCAACTACTTCACCGAGTTTGCCGAAGCCGTACCCCAGGATTCCGTCATCATGACGCTCGCCTGCGGCAAGTTCCGCTTCAACAAGCTCGAGTTTGGCGACATTGGCGGCATTCCTCGCCTGCTCGACATGGGCCAGTGCAACGATGCCTACTCCGCAGTTCAAGTGGCCGTGGCTCTCGCCGAAGCCTTCGAGTGCGGTGTGAACGATCTTCCGCTCTCCTTCATTCTCTCGTGGTACGAGCAGAAAGCCGTTTGCATCCTGTTGTCCCTCCTGCATCTGGGCATTCAGGACATCAAACTCGGCCCGACCCTCCCGGCCTTCATCACCCCGACCGTGTTGCAGGTGCTTGTTGACAACTTCAACATTGCCCCCACCACCACCGTCGAGGCCGACATGGCCCAGTGTCTGGGAGCCTAAAAGG
>JAOZKS010000332.1 GCA_029935255.1 Pontiella sp. | reverse complement strand
GCGTTCGTTGAATTCCCCGAGTCGCGATAGTTGGCCAAGGCCAAGGACGGCGGAGATGTCGGTCATGTTGTATTTAAAGCCCGGCTGCATGACCTGCGCCTGCGGGGCGCGCCCCTGGGTTTGCCGATCGAAGGCATCGACCCCGAGGCCGTGGAATTTGAGCGACTTTACTTTGGCGAGCAGCTCGGGATCGTCCGTGCAGACCATGCCGCCCTCGCCGGTGGTGATGTTTTTGATCGGGTGGAATGAAAAGATGGTGGTTCCCTTTTTCCCGATGCGCTCGCGCTTGTATTCGGTTCCGGCGGCATGGGCCGCATCTTCCAGCAGCTGGATATTACGTTCGGCACAGAGCGCTCGGATTGGATCCATATCGGCGGGTGCGCCGGCATAGTGGACGGGAATCACGAGTTTGGTTTTTTCGGTAATAAGCGGTTCGATGGTCTCGCGCGAAATCATGAGCGTGTCGCGGTCGATATCGGCAAAGACCGGTGTGGCACCTTGCAGGCAAATCAGGTTGACGGTCGAAACCCAGGTGAGTGACGGCGTGATGACCTCGTCGCCGGGACCGATGCCCAAGGCCTGAAGAACGCAGTGCATCCCGCCGGTGGCGGAGGCCACGGCAATCGATCCGGCGGAGGTTCCGGTGTATTCCGTGAATGCGTCTTCGAATGTTCCGCAGTTCGGCCCGGTGGTAATCCAGCCAGAGCGCAACACGTCGGAGACGGCGGCAATCTCTTCTTCGGAGATGGAAGGCTTGGAAAACGGCAAAAAATCGGGTCTCATGTTCAGTCCTTGGTTGTTGCTGATTGAAAAGGCAAAACCTAATGATAAACTCAGCCCGATACAAGTGTGGAGGCGGCATAGATGCCATGGATCACCGAAACTGAAGATCATCTAACCCTGAGTATCCGCGTCATTCCCCGCGCCTCCAGAGATTCCATTCAGGGGATTCATGGCGATACACTCAAGATACGGATTCAGGCGCCGCCGGTTGAAGGCAAGGCGAACGCCTATCTGGTTAAGTTTCTTTCCAAACAGTGGAAGGTTTCGAGGGCCTGTATCCAAATCCTCTCTGGCGAGACAGGCCGCAACAAACGACTACGGATTTCCAATCCTTCCGATGAATTGCGTAAAACGTTGTTGTCAATCGGCGACGGATAGGCAATCAATATCGGCCATGAAAGGTACTATTTACATTTTATTCGCAGTCTGCATGCTTGGATGTTCGGAGCACGAGATTTCGCAAGAGCAGGGAAAGCCGGTGATCTTTGCCAGTGTTCTGCCTCAGGCCGGGTTAGCCAAGGTTGTGGCAGGGGATTGGGTCGAGATACAGACGCTCATTGGAGAGGGACAATCGCCCCACAGCTACGAACCGACCGCCCGGCAACTGGCCGCACTGGGCCATGCGAATGCGCTTCTCACCATCGGTGTTCCATTTGAAAAACACCTGCTTAAGAAAATCATTCCGTTGTATCCCGAACTTCCAATCTTTGAAACCCAGAGGGGAATCGAGTTGCGGACTCTGCCCCATGCGCATGACGGAGAGCCGTGTACGCATGAGCATGGAGAAAAAGATCCGCATATCTGGCTTACCCCACTCAACGCGATGGTCATTGCCGAAAACGTGTGCGCGGCACTTCAAGAGGTCGACCCGGAACATGCGGCAGCCTATCAGAAAAATGCAGATCAACTTCAAAATGAACTTCAGCGTTTGCATGAAGAGATTGCCGCAGTGCTATCTCCCCATAAGGGAAATCGGTTCTATGTTTTTCATCCGTCATTCGGCTATTTTTCCGATGCGTATGGGCTGGAGCAAATTCCGGTCGAGCTGGATGGGAAATCGCCTTCATCCCGCCAGTTGGTCGGATTGATCGAACAGGCCAAACACGATGGAGTGAAAGTGATTTTTGTTCAGAAGCAGTTCCCCGCCGACAGCGCCAAAGCCATTGCCGATGCACTGGACGGCCGCGTGGTTCAGCTCGACCCGCTGGCGGAAGATAGTGTTGCCAATCTGCGGCTAATCGCAGAGAGTATCGCTCAGGCTTTAAAAAAATGAACCCGCCCCTTCACATCGAAAACCTCAACTTTTCCTACGGATCCATCTCTGTACTGGAACAGGCCAGCCTGACCATTGAAGACCGGGAGTTCATCTGCATCGTCGGCCCGAACGGAGGAGGAAAAACCACCCTGCTCAAGTTGGTGCTGGGTTTGCTCGAACCGCAGAATGGAATCGTATCGGTTTTTGGCAACACACCCACTCTTGGAAGAAAATGGATCGGCTATCTGCCGCAACATGCCAGCCTCGATCCCAAATTCCCCGTCACGGCGCTCGATGTGGTACTCATGGGGCGATTGGGAAAGACGCGCAGCATCGGCCTCTATACCAAGACCGACCATGCCGCCGCACGCGAAACGCTGGCGCGGGTTGGACTTGAAAAATTTCAAACCCGATCCCTCGCCACGCTGTCCGGCGGCCAACGCCAACGGGTTCTGATTGCGCGTGCGCTGGTTTCCGAACCCAAACTCCTGCTGCTTGACGAACCGACCTCCAGCCTCGACGACTATGTGGAACGCGAGCTCTACGACTTGTTGCAGGAACTGAACAAGGAACTGACCGTGGTGGTGGTGACCCACGATATTGGATTTGTTTCCAGCTATGTGGAAAAAGTCGTGTGCGTGAACCGCCAGGTGCATGTTCATCCCACCAGCGAAATCAACGAAAATATTATCCACGACATGTATGGCGAACATGTCCATGTGGTGCGGCACGATCAGGAGCATGGCCATGGGTGAGTTTTTCCAAGCTCTACTCCGACATAGCTTTCTTCAGCACGCCGTACTGGCCGGGTTGCTGTCCAGCCTTTCGTGCGGGATTGTCGGCACCTATGTCGTCACCCGTCGGATCACCTATCTTGCGGGAGGGATTGCCCACTGCGTACTTGGAGGCATGGGTTTTGCGCGCTACATGCAGGTGGTTCATGGATGGTTGTTTTTCGATCCTTTGGTCGGGGCAATCATTTCCGCATTAGCCGCAGCCTTTATTATCGGATGGGTGAACATACGCGCCAAGGAACGCATGGACACCGTGATCAGTGCCTTTTGGGGCATGGGAATGGCAACCGGCATTCTGTTTATTTCCCAAACGCCGGGGTATGGCGAAGACATGATGGCTTATCTGTTTGGTAACATCCTACTGGTGACTCAGCACGATCTACTGATTATCGGAGGTCTCGACCTCCTCATTGTGGCCACGGCTCTTCTCTTTCATAAACAGTTT
>JAOZKS010000331.1 GCA_029935255.1 Pontiella sp. | reverse complement strand
TCTTTTACCTACAACCTCGTGCAGTATCTCGGCGAGCTGGGTGCGGAAACGCGCGTGTTCCGCAACGATGAAATCACTCTGGAGCAGGCCATCGCACTGAAGCCGGAAAAGGTGCTGGTCAGCCCCGGCCCATGCACACCCAAAGAGGCGGGCATTTCCTGCGATATCATTCGCGAGTTCGGCCCGCGCCTTCCGTTGTTCGGAGTTTGCCTTGGCCATCAATCCATTGGCGATGTCTATGGGGGTAAGGTGATCCGCGCCGAGCGCTTGATGCACGGAAAGACTTCACCGATGAATCACGAAGGCGAAAGCGTCTTTAAAGGATTACCGAACCCATTTGATGCGACTCGTTATCATTCTCTGATCGTTGAACGTGAAACCCTTCCCGACTGCCTGAAGATTACAGCATGGACGGCAGAGGGCGAAATTATGGGGGTTCAGCACAAAGAGCACCCGGTGCACGGTGTTCAGTTTCATCCGGAATCGATCCTGACGGTGGATGGGAAAAAATTGCTTCAGAATTTTTTAGATCTGTAGCGGTCAGTTCCGATAGCGATTCACAATCGGCATACGGCGGTCGCGGTCGAAGGAGCGCGGGGTGATCTTTACGCCGGGCGGGGACTGGCGGCGCTTGTATTCGCTCAACTCCACAGCATGCACCACGCGGCGGACGATGGTTTCGTCGTAGCCCTTTGCAATCAGACGATCGATGCCCAGATCGTTTTCCACGTAGTCTTCGAGGATCGGGTCAAGCACTTCGTAGGGAGGGAGCGAATCGGCATCTTTTTGGTCGGGGCGCAATTCGGCCGAGGGCGGCCGCTCGATGATGCTGGGCGGAATAACCAAACCTTGTTCGTTGCGCCAGCGGCAGAGGTCGAAGACCAAGGTCTTGGGGACATCCTTGATAACGGCAAAGCCGCCTGCCATGTCGCCGTAGAGCGTGCAGTAGCCCATGGCCATTTCGCTCTTGTTGCCGGTGGTAAGCACCAGCCATCCATATTCGTTGGAGAGCGCCATGATCAGATTCCCTCGGATACGTGCCTGCAGGTTTTCCTCGGCGAGTCCCGGCTCTTTGTCCGTACCCCAGACGTTGGAAAGTTCGGATTCAAATCCGTTGTAGAGTCCTTCGATGGGGAGGGTATGAAATTCGACATCAAGAAGTTCGGCCATTTCGCCCGCATCGCCGAGGGTTTCTGAGGAGGAATACTGCGAAGGCATGGTAACGGTCGCGACGCGATCCTTTCCCAACGCATCGACCGCGAGAGCCAATACAATGGCGGAGTCGATCCCTCCGCTGAGCGCAACCACCACACGTTTGAAACCGATTTTGTTGACGTAGTCTTTTAGGCCGAGTTTAAGGGCTTCATAGGTCTCTTCGAGAGGCTTTAGGGTTTGGGCTTTTGGCTGTAGGGGGGCTTCGGGGTCGAAGTAGAGAAGATCTTCTTGGAACTGCTTGGAGCAGGCGAGGAGGGATCCGTCGGGGGCGAAGACCATGCTGGCACCGTCGAAAACGAGTTCGTCCTGTCCGCCCATAAGGTTGCAGTAGAGGAGGGTGGTGTCGAGTTTTCGTGCGGTTTGCGCAAGTATGTCGATACGGTCGTTAAGCTTATTTCGGTAATAGGGCGATGCGGAAAGGTTGATGAGCAGTTCGATACCTTTACCTTTGAGTGAAGTAACGGCTGATCCATCGGGGTCCCATGAATCTTCACAGATATGAACGGCGGTCTTTTGGCCGTTCACTTCAAAAATGAAAGGTTCGGTTCCTGCATCGAAAAGGCGTTTTTCATCAAATACGCCATAGTTCGGCAGCAGCATCTTGTGGTATTCCCCGATGATTTCAGAATCTTGAAAAACCAACGCCGCATTGTATTTCTTCCCCTTCCGCGAAACGGGTGCGCCAACCACCACGGTCGCTTCGGAGGGGAGTTCTTTTCTTAGCCGTTGGAGCTGTGTTTCGCAGTCGGTGCAGAAGTGATCTTTCAGGATCAGGTCTTCGGGCGGATAGCCGGAAACAACGAGCTCCGGAAAGACGATCAGCCGCGCGCCTTCTTCGAATGCTGTCCATGCATTGGAAACAATCAGGTCGGTATTGGCTTCAAGCGCCCCGACCGTCGGGTTCATTTGGATGAGTGCGAATTTCATTAGCGGCGGTAGTTCGGCGCGTCTTTGGTGATTTTGACATCGTGGGCGTGTGCTTCGAGTGCTCCTGCGCCGGAGACGCGCACGAACCGGCCGTGCTCTTTGAGGGCATCGATGTTCTTGGTTCCGCAGTAGCCGAGGCTGGCTTGGAGACCGCCGCAGTATTGCTTCATCACCTTATTCACCGTTCCGGCAAAGGGAACCATGCCTTCGATGCCTTGCGGAACGAGATCGTCGTCGTTGCTCAGGCCGTAGCGCTGGCGGCTGCCTTCGCGCGACTTCATGGCATCGAGGCTGCCCATGCCACGGTAAATCACGAATTGGCGGCCTTCATAGATAATCTTTTCGCCGGGGCTCTCTTCGGTGCCGGCAAGCACGGAGCCCATCATGACGGTATCGGCACCAGCCACAAGCGCCTTGGCAATGTCGCCGGAGTTGCGGATGCCGCCGTCGGCAATGACGGGGATGTCGCCCTTGAGCGCACTGGCGGCTGAATAGATGGCGGAGATTTGCGGAATGCCGACCCCGGCCACGATGCGGGTGGTGCAGATGGAGCCTGGACCGATGCCGATCTTGACGGCATCCGCTCCTGCGTCGCGCAAAGCGAGGGCGGCCTCTCCGGTGGCAATATTCCCTCCGATGACATCAATGTGGGGGAATTTATTCTTCACCCAGGAAACCATTTCGAGGACCCCTTTGGAGTGGCCGTGGGCGGTGTCGACCACGAGTACGTCGACATCGTTTTCGTTGAGAATTTCGGCACGCTCGAAATCGCCGGGTCCGATGCCGGCGGCAACGCGCAGGCGGTATTTATCGTCGCGGTTAAAGAGAGGTTCTTCATTTTCGATGAGGCGGCGAACATCGGCATAGCTGTATAAACCCACCAGTTTCCCTTGTTCAACCAAGGGGAGTTTTCCAATCTTGTGTTGCTGCATCAGATCGTAGGCTTGGCGCAAGTTGGTGCCTGGTTTGGCAGTGATGATGTCGGTGGTCATGATGTCGGCGACCGGAGCGCGTTTGGAGCGGGAGAAACGAATGTCTTTGGAGGTAAGGATGCCGATGAGCTTGCTGTCATCGTCGAGAATCGGAAAGCCTCGGAAATTATAGCCTTTTTCTTTTCGACGGCGGGAAATGGTTTCGAGGT
>JAOZKS010000064.1 GCA_029935255.1 Pontiella sp. | reverse complement strand
TCGGCTTTGCAACTAGCTGGGGTATTGGTCTGCTGATTCTCGGCATCAACGTTTGCGCCACCTGGAACTACGGCAAAGATGCCAAGGGGATCAAAATCTACGAATGGTTCCTGCGCACCACCATCGCCATTGTGGTCATCATGTTTGGTGCCGTCGTTCTAAAGACCGGCATACGAATGGATATTCTTAAGGAATGCAATTTCGGGTTCGGACTGCCGACCACCGCAAAAGGTGTAACCACCGTACTCGGTGCCATCGGCGCGGCGGTCGGAATCAATATGACCTTCCTCTACCCCTACACCCTGCTTGCCAAAGGCTGGGGAAAGTCGCACCGCAAACTCATGCGCTGGGATCTAGCGCTCTCCATGTTCCTCCCCTTCATTGTGGTCACCTCGCTGATCATCATCGCAATGGCCAACACCGTCTATCCGCTTGATCCGTCCACGCCGCTTAAGCCGCTGGATGCTGCACAAGCGCTGATACAGACGATGGGGCCTGCCGGACGATTGATTTTCGACCTCGGCTTCATTGCGATGACCTGCGGCGCCATCAGCACGCACATGGTGGTTTGCGGATTCACCATCTGCGAAATGTTCGGCCTTGAATACACCACCAAACGCTTCCGCATGTTCGCCCTCGTTCCGGCCATCGGAATCCTGGGCGTCATCACCAACACCCCCATGTGGATGCCCGTTGCGGCATCGGCCGTTTGCCTGACCATGCTGCCGATCGCCTACGTCATCTTCTTCATCATGAACAACAAGCGCAGCTACATTGGCGACGCGGTCGGAACCGGCTGGAAGCGTGCCGTGGTCAACGTGATCCTGCTGGTCGCCATCGCCATGGCCACCATCGGTGCGGCCATCAAAATCAAAGGCGGCGTAATCGACAAAATCAAAATAATGGCCACTACTGAGGAGACGAAGTAATGGCGGATCCAAACATTGGAAACGGCGCCGCCTACGCGCCGACCGCTAAGGCCGAAAAGGTCGTGGAGCCCGGCGAATTCAACTTTGCGGCAGCCCACCTCGACCACGGCCATATCTACGGACAAACCAATGGACTGAAGGACGCAGGCGCAACGCTGAAATGGGTCTACGACCCCGACCCTGAAAAGGTCGCCGGCTTCCTCGAACAAAACCCGGAAGTTCAAGTGGCCGAATCCTTCGAACAGATTCTTTCAGATGATTCAATCCACATCATCGCTGCGGCGGCCATTCCTTGCGAGCGTGCTGGAATCGGCTTCCGTTGCATGGATGCCGGCAAGGATTACTTTACCGACAAATCGCCCTTCACCACGCTCGATCAACTTGAATCCGCACGCGCCAAGGTGGCGGAAACCGGGCGGAAATACATGGTCTACTACAGTGAGCGGCTCCACAACGAAGGCGCGATGAAAGCCGGCGAGCTCATTGCCGAAGGGGCCATCGGCCGCGTGCTTCAGGTCATCAATCTTGCGCCACACCGGCTAAGCAAGGAAACCCGTCCCGATTGGTTTTTCCAGAAGGAGAAATATGGAGGAATCATCACCGATATTGGCTCGCACCAGTTCGAGCAGTTCCTCGCCTACACCGGTGCAAAGGATGCTGAAGTCAACTTTGCGCGGGTGGCCAATTTCAATCATCCCGACATGCCGGAGCTCGAAGATTTTGGCGAGGTATCGTTAACGGCTGATAACGGAGCCTCGTTCTACTGCCGCATGGACTGGTTCACGCCCGATGGCTCGCCCGTCTGGGGCGATGGCCGCACGTTTGTGATTGGCACCGAGGGCACGCTCGAAGTCCGCAAATACATGGATTCCTGCCGCAAGGCTCCCGACAGCCGCATCTTCCTGACCACGGGTGCCGAGCAGGAAATCGACTGCCGCGAAAACGTCGGCTTTCCGTTCTTCGGCGAGCTGATTCTCGACAGCCTCAACCGCACCGAAAAAGCCATGACGCAGGAGCACGTCTTCAAAGCCGCAGAGCTGTCGCTCAAGGCGCAAGCACTCGCGGAAGCTTGCATGTTCACGCCTTAGCGCCCTCCACCCGGAAGTAGCGATTCTCCATTAAATTCTCCGAAGAACCTTAGAAAGGAGAAAAATGGAACTCCGTTATTTACGGCGAAGCAACGTCGGAGAAATCCAAATTCCCCAATCCCCGCTTGTTCCATCGCCGCCGGGCTCGGTAATCAGTTCCACGGTTTGGATGCCGGAGACATCAATATCAACCGGGAATTCGCCATCGGGGAACCGGATCAGGGATGATCGGTATAATTCCTTTCCATCACCCTTGATGACGAAAATGACAGACCCCGCGTTCCCGCCACGCTGAATGGCTACGCGGACTTTCAGCCGAGCCCACTTTCCGCCGAGAGTATAGGTGTAGTGCGATGGTGCGTGCGCGTATAATCCCTGCTGGTGCTTCCCCTGCAAGCTTTCCAAGGGGCGGAACCATTTTCCATCGGGCTCCAACACGCCATTGAAGCTGGGGACGTACCACCCGACCGCAGCATCGTCCCAACGGGTGGAAGAGAGAAAAATCTTTGTTTCGCCTCGATCGATTTCAGCGGGAATACGAAACCCCTTCCATTGCTCGGAAATCCTGAGGAACAGCTGCGCTCGCTGTGCACCTTCGGGATCGACAGGCTCCAGTTCCGCAAGGAGTGTCTTCAACATTGCAGCATCCTTTGTCAGAAAGGCCTGTTTGATCTTTTCACGTAAATAATCTGTGCGTAGCGTTTCGAGCCCGTTTCCGTTTTCTTGATTGAAACTAAACGTTCGGTGCATCCCATTCTTGAAATAAACCTTTAGATGGAGGGCGCAGTCCTTTTCGTCCATCAGGGGCATGGTGGATGAAAACATTCCTGAACCCTTCATTTCGGCGAGATAGGAAAAGGCATCGTAATCCTTGTTCACTCCCGTTGGCAAGGGGTCGTGGTAGAGGATGATTCCGGCAACCTCGTCCATCGGGGCGATGCGCCCGGAAACCAGCAGCATCCCTCCCTTGGAAACAAAAGACAGCTCTTCAGGAAACACACTTGGAATCTCAAAACCGGCTGGGATCTTTCCACTGAAAAGCGGATGAAGGGAAAGGACAAACGCATGCGCCTGAGTCAGAAATGAACCATGAGATCTTTTACCAAGCCTTTCCTGACGGTACGTATAGTTCCCCGCCCCCATCAGGGCCTTACCATACTGCCTGAATTCCGCTTTTGTTTCGTGATTATGCGGCAAACCAAGCCCGTGGCCAAACTCGTGAGCCACGCCGCCGATCATTTTCACATTGAACTCCCCGACACTTAGCCGCTGCCCCCGGTCATTGATCTTCTCCTTTCGATCCGGATCAATATTCACGGGATCGAGCCATTCATGATCGACAGCCCACGTTGAACCCTTTACAGGATCTCCACTGCCCGTATAAACAACATCATAGGTGGATGTTTCACCGTCTTTCCAATAGGCATTTTGAAAAACGACCATGTATTCCTGATCCACATCACCCCCCTTTTTCCGAAGGGTTTCGGCAATAACAGGGCGAAGCTCCCTGGGCGAAAATTTGCGCTCCGGATCAAAATCCCAATCGAGTGTGACAAGGTGAACAATCATATTCCCATCTTTTCCAAGGTGGAGTCTGAAGGTTTTGGAGCCATATCCGTTCCGCTCCATTTCCGTGCGGTAGAAATCCTGAACATCCGCCATGATGCGGTGCAGACGAGCTTTGTAATTCGGTAGCGGAGCCCGGTCGCGGTTCGTCACATAGACGACGTGGAGGAATTCACGCGGCGATGCAGACCCGGAGGTGCTTTGCAGTAAAACAAAAAAGAACAATGCCCTACCAAATATCTTCCATTCATATCCCATAATCCGTTCCCTTCACGATTTCAGACAAATAGTCTGGCCCAGAAAAAACCAGAGTCAAGTAAATGAACCCGTCCAAGATACAGGGAAGGATTCGTCTCCTCACGAACAAAGGAGACTCTATGATGACCAAAACAATCTGCTGCCTGCTCATGGCCCTCACGACAACCTACGGCAAAGAAGCGCTTACACCCACACGGCTGACCCCGGGAAAAATCATATACAAAAGCGACTTTAGCAAAACCGCCCCGCTCGACAAAACCCGTTGGCAAACCCGGCAAGGAACGCGGTGGAACATTGAAGGCGGCGTGCTGAAAGGCATCCCCTCCACACCGGAATACCAAGCCAAGAAAAAGGCGACGGGCAAAGGACACACCGGCACCATTCCGCGCATCTACATGCTGGATATTCCTCGCGATTTCATTCTGTCGTACCGCTTCAAGTTGGAGGGCGGAAAACCATCCGGTGCCGTTCCGCTGGTCGAGTTTGGCCACCACGTTTCACGGGTCCACTTTTCAGCAGAGGGACCGCGCCTTCTTTCCGACCACGAAAAGAACACCTTGGCAAAAATCGACCAACCGCTTGAACTGGGCCGCTGGTACAACGTGCTCGTGGAAGCCCGAGGCGATGCCGTCGTTGTCCAGATCGAGAATATCGGAACCCTGAGTGGAAAAGATCCGTTTATTGGAAAAACAGAACGTCCGATTATCGGTTTCACCGGCAATGTGAACGGCATAATTTATCTGGACACTATTCGACTGACGGAAGTGATGAAATAGAACGAGCCTATCGGCATTCCACTACAGTCGGCAGTATTGTTCCCTGCCCTTGCCCCCGTCTTTTGGGGAGAGCCGACTTAAGTGAAAATGGTGGGCGTTGACGGGCTCGAACCGCCGACCCCCTCGGTGTAAACGAGGTGCTCTAGCCAACTGAGCTAAACGCCCATTTTCCGTTAAAGGAGCGCACATAGTAGCGGGATTGGCTGGCGAGTCAAGTGGCGAAAATCAAAAAATCGCTTTCTATTCCACGATGTCTTTGAGAGCCGCCAGCAGGGTTTGATTTTGCTCTGGAGTCCCAATCGTAATGCGAATGTAGTCGGGAAGTCCATAGGGATCCATTGGCCGCACAATCACTTTGCGCTTCTGCAGTTCCTCGAAAATCTCGCGTCCGTTTCCGGTCTTCACGAGAATGAAATTTGCACTGGACGGCACGGTTTTAATTCCCAGTTTTGAAAGTTCCCGTTCAAAGAATTCAAGCCCTTGGAAAACCATTTCGCGGGTTTCAACGAGGTGGGTCACATCGTCAAGCGCGGCCATGGCGGCAGCTTGTGCCATGGCGTTGACATTGAAGGGCTGGCGCACCTTGTTGAGTAGCTGGATGGTTTCAGGGTGGCCGATGGCGTAGCCAATGCGAAGACCGGCGAGCCCATAGGCCTTGGAGAAGGTGCGCAGCACGATGACGTTCTTGTTCCCGCCGCGGATGTGTTTGAGCACATTCGGCTTTTGCTCCTCCGGCATGACCTCGAAATAGGCCTCGTCGAAAATGGCGACGACGTGGCTGGGTAGTTTTTCAATAAAGCGGTCGATGGCTTCTTGCGACACCATGGTTCCGGTCGGATTATTGGGATTGCAGATGGCCACCAGCCGCGTGTCGAGTGTAATGGCCTTGAGCATGGCATCGAGATCGTGCGTGTGTTCCGGCATCGGAACTCGGATCACCTCTCCCTCGTACATCGCCGCAGCAAGGAAGTAGACTGCAAAAGCCTCGACACCCATCACCAAATTGGTCCCCTGCCCCAGAAATACATGACAGAGAAAAACAATGAGCTCATTACTGCCGCAACCGAAGAGCAATTGATCGGGATCGACACCCAGCTTGTCGGCAAGTTTTTGCCTGAGATAGAACGCGCCCCCGTCGGGATAGCGGTGCATTTCGGAAATCGATTCCTGCATGGCTTCGATGGCCATGGGCGAAGGCCCGAGCTCATTTTCGTTCGATGCCACTTTAAGAATGGCTTCGATATCGTCGAAACCAAGTTCACGAGCCACCTCTTCCAGAGGCCGACCGGGTTCATAAACCCGCAAATCCTCAATCCAGTCTTTTGGTTTCATGGAACCCTCTGCCTTTAATTTTTGATGCGCGGTGAAAGTATGCGCTGCCGCTCAATAATCGGTGGGAGCCGTTCGAGGACATAGTCGATGTCTTCGTCAGTCGTGTATCGGCTCACACTAAACCGAATGGCTCCCTGCACCAACGCAGTTGGAACCGCCATCGCCTTCAATACATGCGAAGACTCGATAGAGCCGGATTCGCAGGCCGCCCCGGTGGAGGTGCAAATACCCACATCGTCGAGCATCAGCAATGTGCCTTCACCTTCCAAATGCTCAAAGCTGATATTGGTGGTATTCGGCAATCGGCATTCCGGATCGCCATTCACCACTGCACCTTTGCAGCTGGAAAGAATTCCGGCTTCCAACCGATCGCGCAGATCCGCCTCGCGACGGGCATCGGTATCGATTTGTTCGAGTGCCAGTTCACAGGCTTTTCCAAGACCAACGATGTAGGGAACATTTTCGGTCCCCGCCCGGCGAGCGCGCTCCTGATGCCCGCCCAGCAACAGGGGGTCCACCCGGGTGCCACGGCGCACATACAACGCACCAATCCCCTTGGGCGCATGCAGTTTATGGCCGGAAATAGAGAGCATATCCACCGGAACCTTCTGCAGGTTGATCGGCAACTTTCCGGCCGCCTGCACGGCATCGACATGCAAGATGCCATCTGCTTCGCGAACCAGCGCTCCGAGCTCCGAAACGGGGAAAACCACACCGGTCTCATTGTTGGCCCACATGAATGAAGCCAGCATCGGATCATCACACTCCGCCAGCACCGTCTTGAGTGCATCGAGATCAAGATGGCCGCGTCCATCTACGGAAATACGACTGACCCCGCAGCCCTCTTTCTCCAGTTTCGCACAGGGCCCCAGCACCGCTGCGTGCTCCACCTGGGATGTCAGTACATGGGGCGTTCCACGTATGGCGGATGCCGCCCCGAGAAGAGCCATGTTGTTGCTTTCAGAACCACAGGACGTAAAAATGATTTCGCTGGAATCGGACGCACCCAGCAACGCCGCCACTTTATCCCGGGCTTCGTCGATATGGAGTTTGGTGCTACTGCCAAAGGTGTGCAGGCTGGAGGGATTGCCCCAGTGGGTTTCGAAAAACGGAAGCATGGCCTCCACCACTTCGGGGGCAACGGGCGTGGTGGCATTGTTGTCGAGATAGACCATTTTTATTGCCGTCCTATTTGATCGCCATCATGGCCTCGATGGATTTCCGCGCTTGCGAGCAGATGGGCTCCGGCACTACTACGCGGTGCTGCATGTCCTCGAGCGACCACAGCACCTTTTCTAAATTAATCTTTTTCATGTTCGGGCAGACAGCGCGATCACTGACGGAATAGAATTTTTTGCCGGGGTTTTCATTACGCAGGCGATAGAGCAGCCCCATCTCTGTGGCCACGATGAATTCCTTGTGCTCCGACTCCTTCGCCATCGTGCACATCTGACCGGTTGAGAGCAGTTCATCCGCGATGTCGCGGATATTCAACGGGCATTCCGGGTGCGCCATCACCATTGCATTCGGATGTTCTTCCTTTTCGCGCAGGATATCCACTTCGCGGATCCGCGAATGGGTCGGGCAGTAGCCGTCCCAAATAATCATTTCACGACCCAGCTGTTCCTGCACATAATGTCCGAGATGGGTGTCCGGAACAAAGATGATTTCCTTCTCCGCCGGAACGGATCGAACCACCGCTATCGCGTTCGACGAGGTGCAGCACAGGTCGCTCTCGGCCTTGATCGCCGCACTGCTGTTGACATAGGTAATCACCACTGCGTCGGGGTGCTCCGCCTTCTTCTCGAGCAACTGCTCGGCGGTAATCATATCCGCCATCGGGCATCCGGCAAACGGATCGGGTAGCAGGATGGTTTTTTCAGGGCTCAGAATAGCTGCGGTTTCGGCCATGAAATGCACGCCGCAGAAAACAATCACTTCTTCGGGAAGTTCCGCACCCTTGCGGCTCAGCTCCAGTGAATCGCCGGTAAAGTCGGCAGCGGCCTGCACCTCGTCGGACTGATAGTTATGCGCAATGATGACTGCGCCGCGCTCCCGCTTCAATTCCTGAATTTTTTCTTCGATCGATTTCATGCTAATTCCTTCTAAAAACGAGCGCGTATATAAAACGAAGCCCCCTGCAAAAACAAAACAAAAAGAGTGAGCATTTCAGCTTTTAACGCCGCTCATTCTCCTTGATCGCGCCCAACCCAAACGCCAAACTACCCGCCATGAAGATGCACATTGGAGTATTGGGGCCGAATACGACGACCGACGAACAATACGCACTGGGCGTAAAAGTCGGGCGACGGATCGCCGAAGCCGGTGCCATCCTGTTTTGCGGTGGACTCGGCGGGATGATGCGCGCGGCCGCCGAAGGTGCCAAATCGGCGGGAGGGCAAGCGGTGGGCATTCTTCCGGGCGGTGAAAAAGCGGAGGCCAATGAATTTATCGACCTGGCCATTCCCTCCGATCTCGGAGCCTATCGCAACGCTCTACTCGTCCGGTCGTGCGATGCCGTCATCGCCATCCACGGAGCCTACGGAACGCTCTCCGAAATCGCCTACGCCCTCCGGCTGAATATTCCAATCATTGGACTCCACACCTGGGAGGTTCGCCGCGACGGGGCCACCGACCCCGGCATTCGCGTCGCCCAAACTGCTGAGGAAGCGGTGAGGCTGGCGGTTGAATTCGCCAGCACATCGGAGTAGATCAGGCCTCTTCCTTCATCAGATCGTTCTGCACGTAATCGGCCACCCCGTCTTCGATCGAAATGAAGTCGGCATCATAGCCGGCGGCGCGGAGTTTGGTGAGGTCGGCCTGAGTGTGGTACTGGTATTTTCCTTGCAGATGGTCGGGCATATCGATGAACGAAATATTCGGTTCGCGGCCCATCGCGCGGAAGGTGGCGGAGACGAGATCAACCCAGGTCCGCGGCGTTCCGGTTCCACAGTTGAATACGCCACTAACTTCCCGGTGTTCGCCAAACCAAAGCGTTTCGTTGACGGCATCCTTCACATAGACAAAGTCCCGCACCTGCTCGCCGTCCTTGTAGTCGGGGCGGTGCGACTTGAACAATTCAACCTCGCCCGTTTCGAGAATCTGGCCGTAGGATTTATGCACCACCGAACGCATATCGCCCTTGTGCCCTTCGCCCGGCCCATAGACATTGAAATATTTCATGCCGGCAATCTGGTTGATGGCTCCGCTCTTGAGCGCCCACAGATCGAACATGTGCTTGGAATAGCCATACATGTTCAGCGGCGTGTATTTCGGAGTTTTCTCGTCGGCATCGGAATAGCCGAGGGTGCCGTTGCCGTAGGTCGCGGCACTGGAGGCGTAGACAAAGCGGACACCGTGCGCCAGACACTCTTCACACAGCGCGCGAGTGTAGCCATAATTATTGTCCGCCAGATAGTCGGCATCCTTCTCCGTCGTGGCACTGCATGCACCGAGGTGGTAGACCGCTTCGACATCATTCAACAGACCATCCGCCAGCACGGGGAAGAGATCGCCTTTGTCGAGATAGTCTTCGTAGCGAAGCCCCACCAGATTCTTCCACTTCTCACCTGTGCCCAGCGAATCGACGATCAGGATATCGTCCTCACCCCGCGCGTTAAGCTCTTTCACCATGTTGCTGCCAATAAATCCGGCACCACCGGTCACAATATATTTAATGCTCATTTTTCTTCTCCGTAGACCTTCAATATACGCTCGATGACGTTGGTGGTGGAGCGGCCCTCGACCATTTTTGCGAGCACAACCTTTCCGCCTGCGGCTTCAACTTCCTCACGTCCGCTGACGTAGTGCGCCCAGTCCTCGCCCTTCACCAGCACATCGGGCAGGATTTCGGCAATCAGCTCGCGCGGTTCGTCTTCATCGAACAGCACGACATAGTCGATGCATTCGAGCGCGGCAATGACTTTGGCGCGGTCTTCTTCGCAAACAATGGGGCGGTCGTCGCCCTTGTTGCGCCGCACGGACGCATCGGAATTCATGCCCAGCACCAGCACATCGCCCTGCTGACGCGCAAATTGCAGATAAGTCACGTGACCGGGATGCAGGATATCGAAGCAGCCATTCGTGAACGAAACGACGACGCCCTGCTCTTTCAGGCGTACTCGCTCAGTCACCATCTGCTCTTTCGTTAGAATCTTATCTTCCAGGTTTCTCATGCTCGTTTCCTGATGTTGGGACTTACAACGCGGCAAGGGCTGCGTTGAAGGTTGCGCTGGGGCGCATGGCTTTGAAGGCCCGTTCTTCGTCGGGGCGGTAGTAGCCACCCATATCCATGGCAACACCCTGAACCGCAATCAATTCATCGACGATCGTGGTTTCGTTGGCACTCAGACTTTCGGCCAACGGGGCGAAACGTGCCTTGAGTTCGGCATCGGCTTCCTGGGCAGCGAGTGCCTGCGCCCAGTAGAGCGCGAGGTAGAAGTGGCTACCGCGATTGTCGAGTTCGTTGACCTTGCGGGACGGTGATTTGTTCTCTGCAAGGAATTGGGTATTGGCTACGTCGAGGGTGTCGGCCAGAACCTGAGCCTTTGTGTTATTAAATACCGCGGCAAGGTGTTCAAGCGATACGCCCAGCGCAAGGAACTCACCAAGGGAATCCCACCGCAGATGGTTTTCCTTCTGGAACTGCTGAACGTGTTTGGGTGCGGAACCACCAGCTCCGGTTTCGAAGAGCCCCCCGCCGT
>JAOZKS010000063.1 GCA_029935255.1 Pontiella sp. | reverse complement strand
AACCACGCTCGTTTAAAAGAAATAATGTTACAATGTTCGGGCTGACCCCTCTTTCTGACCCCTCTTTGTTATTTATGCGCGCTTCCTAGGGGGTCGATGCTCGGACGCTTACAAAAGAACGACCGGCGCAAAAGTTCATCGGAGTAGTCCGCTGAGAAAAACTGCTCAGCTAAAACACGCAACATAACTATCCAGCCGGGTCGACTGGTGGTTGGAATCGGATAATGAAGTATTCGTGTCGCGCTTTTCATTTTGGGTTCCGTCTTCTATTTAATGGGAGAGGTCGTTTTTTGACATCTGGATTTCGATTGGTCAGGCGGCTTGCCGGGTCAGCTCGATCCAGTTCCTTGTCTTTGAGGGATTCGATCCCAACGGTGTGAGGCTGTGGTGGGTGCGTAGTGGTATTCGAGGAAGAGGAGCTTGAAGCGCCCGGTCTAACCAATCAAAAGCCAGATAAAAACGGGGGATGGCGCAGTTTGTGCCGGCCTCCATAAAGCAGAAGAAAATATTCAAAAACAAGAGGAAATGACATGTCAATAAATTTGTTTAAACAAAGCAGGCGTGGGGCTTGTGTACTGGAATCGACTCCCAAACGGCACATTTATCGTTGCATCCTATTTGGTTGTCTATTCAGCGGTCTGATGTCCGGTCGCCTTGTTGCTGAGGAGCGTCCTCGCAATGTCATTTTGCTCCTTGTGGATGATATGGGGTACGGCGACATTGCCGCCCACGGCAACCCGGTCATCAAGACGCCGAACTTCGACACCCTGCACGATCAGGCTGCACGCTTTACCAATTTTGCGGTCAGTTCGAGTTGCGCACCGACACGGGCGGCTCTGCTGACTGGCCGCCACGAATTTCTCTCTTGGGTGACGCACACCAAGCCACCGGGACGCGACATGAATCCGGATGTCGTCACAATCGCCCAGCTTTTCCAATCGAAAGGCTATCGCACTGGGATATTCGGTAAGTGGCATTTGCAGCAAAAGGATCCCTGCGGGCCGTGGCATCGCGGCTTCGATGAAACTCTCACTGTTCCCAAGGACTCCCAGAACTCGCACTTCGATCCCGTTCTGCTTGAGAATCGCGTCAAGAAAAAGTTCAAAGGCTATCGCACCGATATACTCTTCAAGGCCGCCACCGAGTTCATCGAATGCCACAAGGATAAGCCCTTCTTCTGCTACTTGCCGACTTATGCTCCCCACGCTCCGCATAAAGTTCCAGAAAAGTACAGCGAGCCGTACAAGGCCTTTGCGGACGAATACAAAGGCAAGAAATACAGGGCGAATTTTAACGGCATGATCGCCAATGTGGACGAGAACCTAGGCCGACTTATGGGTCGCCTGAAGGAGCTGGGTATCGCCGACGACACACTGATCATCGTCATGAACGACAATGGCGGAACCGAAGGGGTGGACACTTTTAACGACGGTCGACGTGGCGTAAAGGGTACGATCTGGTCAGGCGGCACTCGTGCTTATTCGTTCTGGCGATGGGGCAAGCATTTCTCCCCGGGCCCTCGTCCGCAGATGAGTGGACACGTCGATGTTTTCCCCACCCTTGCCGATCTGTGCGGGTTGAACATTCCCGCAGACCTTCGTTCGCAACTCGAAGGCGACAGCCTCCGTCCAGTGCTTGAGAATGCAGGGGCTTCCCTCCGCGGAGACCGCATGCAGGTTCATCATGTGGGGCGTTGGGATATCCCAACGCTTTGGTATGAACACCGCTACGCCAACTCCTGCGTCCGCTGGAACCAATACACGCTGGTGCGGATTGATCCCTGCAAGAACGCCAAGTGCGATATCTGTAGCAGGATCTTCCTGCGGCAGAAAGGCATCAAACTGAGCTACACCACTGACAAAGCCCACCACCGCATGACCGTTGGGGGGAGATGGGAACTCTACGACATCGACTCCGACCCGTTCCAGAGTGCCGATATCGCCGCTGAACACCCCGAAATTGTCGCCAGAATGAGTGCCCACTATGAAGAGTGGTGGGAGAAGGTGGAGGTGGTACTGGGAAAGCGTTGGGAGACTCCGGTACAACCATAGTACGAACAAAACAACGAACGTGATTTAGGAAAACCCGCAGTAAGGATAAATATGAACCGATCTAACTTTTTAAAATCGTTAGGTATTGGAAGTAGTGTTTTGGCGGCACAGTCGTCAGGATGGGCCAAAGAGCCGTCTAAGGTTGCACAGCCAAACGTGGTGCTACTGGTGACGGACGACCAAGGCTATGGCGATATTGCCGCCCATGGCAATCCGATTATACGAACACCCAATATGGATCGGCTTCATGCCGGTTCTGTGCGTTTTACCAACTTCCATGTCGACCCAACCTGTGCCCCGACCCGTGGGGCATTGATGACGGGTAAATATTCCCACCGGGCGCGGGTTTGGCACACCATTGCCGGGGGGAATAGTTTGCGAAAAACCGAGATGACCATGGCGGATGTGTTCAAGACTTCGGGGTATTCGACCGCCCTGTTTGGCAAATGGCACCTCGGAGCGAACTATCCATATCGTCCTGTGGATCGGGGTTTCGAGGAATGGCTGGGTTCCGGCGCGGGCGGCCCGGGAACTACGGATGACTATTTTATGAATGATCGCGTGAACGATCACTATTGGCATAATGGAGAGCGTGAATTCCGCCCGGGATACAATCCGAGCCTCTTCTATGATACCGCCATCGACTATATTAAAAAACAGTCGCGTAATAGGAATCCGTTTTTCTTGTATATCCCCACCTATGCACCACATGGTCCGCATTCCATTCCCGACCCGGAACGGGCAGAAAAATATGTAAAGGCGGGATATGAAAAGGCGGCCTACCATTATGCCATGATTGAGCATATCGATGAAGGTATCGGGCGCTTGCTGGATACGTTGGAACAAACGGGCGTGGCGGATGATACGATCGTGATGTTCATGTCCGACAATGGAGCCACGGCGGGCCGCAGCGTTTTTAATGCCGATATGCGCGCTGGAAAAGGGAGTGAATATGATGGTGGGCATCGTGTCCCGTTCTTCTTCCGTTGGCCGAATGGAGCGCTGGCGCATGGGTCGGATGTCGCCGATCTGAATGCCCATATCGATGTGCTTCCAACCCTGATAGAATTGTGCGGTCTTAAACCGCCGCGACAAGTTGACTTTGATGGGCGCAGCTTTAAAGAGCAGCTTTTCCAGCCCGAAAAAAAGCTTCCTTCGCGGGTGGTATGCGTGGAGAGACAGCGGACTATGCTACCGAAAAAATGGGGTGGGGCTGCCGCCATGCAGGGTTCATGGCGGTTGGTCAGGGGCAAGGAGCTGTATGATCTAGAAACCGATCCCGGCCAAGAAAATAATATTATCAAAGCACATCCAGAGATGGCTCGACACCTTGCTGCGGAATTTGATCTCTATTGGGAGAGGGTGACCCCCGGAGACCGGGAGCATTCCCGCCCGATCATTGGAACCCGCCAGGATCCTGAAACCTATCTGACATCGGAAGAGTGGTACGGCGGTGAGGTCCCGCCTTGGAACCATGGGATGGTTGCACAAGGCAAAAAAGGGAATGGACTCTGGCATGTACATGTGAGTCGCTCGGGAATCTACCAAATCGAGGCTCGCCGCTGGCCGCGCGAGGCACATACGCCGATGTGCAATGTCCCGCAACTCAATAAACCAATCGACGCATGGATAGGAGCCAAGCCCGTTGAAGGACTCTTATACGGGAATCGCTTCAAAGCGCTTCCGGTTGCTGCGGTTGAAATCCGGGTGAATGGCGCAGTCGTCGCAACCCGTCCGGTTTCGGAAACGGATGAATGCGCCCGGTTTGAGCTGCCACTGCATGTCGGCGATGCCAGCCTGCAATTCATGATGTTGAATGAGGACAAGCAACCCATCACGGGCGCATACTATGTGTATATTCGCAAACATAAGGAGTAGATAAGGGCAAAAACCCCATCCGATTGCCTGCCTGCTCCACTTGTATCGAAAATAAAGTGCATCTTCCGGGGGACGCTGCCGAGAAAAGCTACATGCTTGCTCATATCCTTAAAGAGTTCAACAGCAACTTATTGCGGCAAAGCACACATTAAGGCATCACATGTTGATAAAGCTCCGGAGATTGCTCCGGAGCTTCTTGTTTGCCCGACAAAGCCAGTCGCTTGCAAGATAGCGACAACACCCCGTCCGAGGGGAAGTGGATGGCACAAGCGCAAGCGAACCAGATGCGGCAGGCACGGGGCGGTGAAGCATTAACAGTTCAAGATAGTTGTATTATAGTGTGCAAGGCGATGAAGCAGAATACGTCTTTCTATATGATGACGTTGATTTTTGTGAATAGACGAGATGGTAGCATTCCTTGTTTCACGGGGTGGTTTTTAGAATAATAAATAATAGGAAAGGTCGGTATGGTAAAAAAAAGTGTATGTCTTCTGTTTTCAGTTCTGCTTTTAGGTGTATGGGCGAGTCAACCCAATATTTTATTTATTGAGGTGGATGATCTTAATTATAAATTTTTAAGTCGGGCGGGAGAGAAGCTGGCGAAAACGCCAAACATCGACTCGTTGGCAAAGTCGGGGGTCTATTTCGAGAATGCGATGTGCCAGGGGATGATGTGCGGGCCATCGCGCAACTCGCTGGTGAGTGGCATGCTGCCCCACAGCATGGGGTTCTACCGCAACGGACAGATGAAGTCGTTGCCGGAGGGTGTCTGGACGTTCCCGCAGGCGTTGCAGAAGGCCGGATACTACACGTCCTATGTCGGGAAAAGCCATATCCGGCCTTTCGGCGGGCATGAAAACATGGCCAGTGGAATGGGCTTTGACCATGTGCAGTGCACGGCGGGCAGGGCGGTGTTGCAGGGGGCGCTTAAAAAGGGGAAACCTGCGGGGAATGACTGGTATTTTACCCATTTGAAGGATAATGGGTTGTTGGAGCAATTTGCGGAAGAGATCGGGCGTCCATCCACTCTGAAGGAAGATGATTATCTGGATGGGTTTTTTACCTGTGCCACACTTGATTTACTGGATGGCTACAAGGAGAAAAAGCCTATTTTCATATGGCTGAACTATTCCTTGCCGCATGGCCCGCATGATGTGAATCAATCTTATTTGGATGAATATTCGGAAGATGATATGCCGGGGGGCGAACCAGCAAAGTTTTCCCCGCCTGAAAAATTGGTGAAGGATACCAAGTTCGCCAGAAGTGAGGATTTTCTTAAAAACATGCAGTCGGCGTATTGCGGAACGATTGATTTTCTTGATGACCAGATTGGTCGACTCTTGAAGAAGTTAGAAGAGAAGAAGATGCTTGATAATACCGTTATAGTATTCTTTTCAGATCACGGCATCATGATGGGCGGCCATAACCGCATACACAAAGGTACTCTTTTCCGTCAGGTAACCAATCCAGCGTTGATTGTCTGTTGTCCCGGCTCGGGGCGTCGAGGAGTTGTTGAGAAGACCCCGGTCGAACTCCTCGACCTGATTCCGACGGTACTCGAAATGGCAGGGCGGCCAGAACTGGACAAGCGCCCGATCAAGGAGGGCGAAAGCCTTTTGCCGTTGTTGACCGGAAAGGGGACATTTAAACGTCCATATGCCTTTTGCGAGGTCGAAAGCTATGTAGCGGTGAGCGACGGACGCTACCGCCTGATCAAGGGGGAGGGAAACCATCTGTTGTTTGATGAAGTGAACGACCCCGATAATCTGGAGGATATCGCCTCGAAATACCCTGAGAAAGTAGCGGAACTGAGCAAGGCCGTGGGGCAGTGGTTGGATCAAACCGGTCCAGTGCTTCCCCCTGGAGGTCTCAATAAACAGATCACGAAAAAATAAGGGACGATAATGCTGGTGAAGAACAGGTTGAGGGCTGTTTTGTGCGTCATAGTGGGTTTCGGGGTATTTTCAGCATCGGCCGAGAGGGATTTGAACACGTTGCAGAAGGATTTCCTGAGCTGGAAATTTGGCATGTTTATCCATTTTAACATGGCGACGTTCGTGTCGGGTGGATGGACTAGTGGCAAGGAAGATCCATTGTTGTTTAATCCGGTGGATATGGATTTCGGGCAGTGGGCGGATGCGGCAGTTGCGGCCAAGATGAAATACGGCGTGTTCACCGTGAAGCATACAGGGGGATGGTGCCTGTGGGATACGGCCTTGTCTGATCGCGATATCACTTGGTTCAAGAACTATAAGGACGGCAAAGGGGACATGGTTCGCGAATACTGCGAAGCTTTCCGGAACCGCAACCTTAAGGTGGGGCTCTACTATTGCTTCCCGCTCGGCGGACAGACGGGTCGCTGGAAGGAGAGCCAAACCTTGCCTGCGGAAGAATATGCCTTAGGTACGCTCGATGCGCTGAGTTTTATCAAGGCACAGTTTACTGAGCTGTTGACCAACTATGGCAAGATCGATCTGATCTGGGTCGACCAGAACGCCTCGCCGAATGGCGGGCTGAAGCCGGGCGACTGGGAAAAAGTAAAGGCTCACGTGCATTCCATTCAGCCCAACTGCCTAGTGATTGGAAACAACCAAACGAAGTTTTCGCGCACGGATATCCACGGCTACGAATATTCCTATTCGCTCAAGCTTCCGCCGTTGGACAATCCGTATCCGGCGGAAGTCTGCGACAAGTTGCAGCAGGGCTGGTTCACCAATCCAGGATCGGATGATGGCCCGGTGCGGGATGTGAATTATGTCGTGAACAAGATGTTGCGTCCGTTGAATGACCGCAATGCAAACTATCTGCTGAACTGCGCTCCTAACCAGCGGGGGCTAATGCCGGACTCGGTCGTGGAAAGGTTGAAGGCAATCGGTCGGGCATGGGATCCGAACGAATCCTCGAAATCGGATTCGGAACTCTACGGCATTACGCGGGCGACCCTGAAACAGGTGCCTGTGAAGAAAAAGATGCTGGCCCTTACTTTCAATGCCTTTGATGACCCGGAGCATTTCGAATACGTCGCCGCTGTGTTGGAAAAATACGATGCGAGGGGCACGTTTTTCTTTTCTGAAGCACTTATGAAAAGTGAAGGTGCGAAGATCAAGGCGTTGGCAAAGCAAGGGCATGAAATCGGAATTAGTTCACCCTTGGGATTGGATCTGACCGAATTGAAAGATGCCCGTGCTGTGCGTTCGGAGGTCAATTTGGTGCAGAAGGCAGCATGGGGTGCGACCCGGAATCGATCAACATTGTTTCGGGCTTCCATTCCGAACTACGATGAGAAGGTGTGGAGCGTACTTAACTATTCCGGCCTCTTGCCGGTCGGTGCGGCGGTCTCGCTCGATGGCAAGGCCGAACTCTCCGAATATTCTGCTCGGATTGAACAAGGCCAGATCATCGAGGTTGCTTCGGAAAAGGCGGCTGTAGATCAACTGGAAGCGTTGTTGAAGATGTTGAAAAAAAGAAACTTGGATGGGGTTGCTTTGACGAAGTTGATGAAGCACTCCTCCTCTGAACGGCTCTGCGTTGCGGCAGGCAGCGGCGGAGCGGATGTTGTATCTGGCATGGAATAATTGCGGCATAGGGGCGTAAGCATGAAAAAGATGAAGTGCGGTGTCGTGGGGGTGCTGTTCGGTATTGTTTCGGGCTTGGGTTGCCATGTTGCATATGCTGCGGAGCGACCCAATATTATCTGGATCGAAGCGGACGACCTGATGCCGCGGTTCATGAACAAATGCGGGGAAGGGTTTGGTCTGACACCGAATCTGGATCGGTTGGCGGCTGAGGGGATACATTTTCCCAGCGCGGTCTGCCAAGGGCCGATGTGCGGCCCTTCTCGCAATGGATTGCTGGCCAACCTCTATTCCCACAATCTGGGTTTCTATCGCAACTGCCAGATGCGGTTGATGCCTGCCGATACATGGGTGTTTCCCCCGGTGCTGCGGGAGGCGGGGTATCAAACGGCCTATATCGGAAAATCGCATATGCGGCCTTCGACGGAAAACCCCACGGCCTCGAAGGACGATATCCTGAGGGGCTATGGTTTTGACTATGTCAATTGCACAGGGGAACGATATGCGATCTGGAAAAGCCTACAGGATGGTGTGGACGTTAGTGGCATCCCGTTCATAAGGCATTTGAAGACCCAGGGGAAATATGAACAGTTTCTCAAGGACAACGAGGTCTATGGAACGCTAAGCACGATGGAGGAGGATGGCGATTATCTCGACGGTTTCACAACGCAGGTGGCGGTGGATTGGCTGAAAACCGGCCGAAAAGAGAATGAGCCGTTCTTTTTGTGGTTTAATTTCTGCTTGCCGCATGAGCCGTACAATGTTCCGCAGCGCTGGTATGACCGCGTGGGAAAATTGCAGGTTCCCCCGCCCAAGACCGATCATTTCGGAACCGAGATACCGGCTCCGTTGTTGAAGGATAACCATCCAGAGGAAAGTGCGCAGAGCACGGCCGAGTTTCGTCTGGGCGAGGCCGCCAACGTGGCCTTTATGGATGCGATGATCGGACGGCTGATGAAGGTCTTGGAGGAGAGTGGCCTGAGCGACAACACCGTGGTCTTTTTCTTTTCCGACCATTCTGTTTTTCTAGGGAACCATGGCCGGCTGCATAAAGGAACCTTGTTTGAAGAAACGCTCAACAGTTCGCTGATTGTGCGGTGTCCGAAACGCTTCATGAAGGATGTGGTTTGCCCGCATCCGGTCGAACTGCTCGATCTGGTTCCTACCGCATTTGAGCTGGCCGGCATAGAGAATCCGCATGAGGCCGCGAAGAACGGATACAGCATTGTTCCGCTACTCGACGGGAAGACGGCCAATGGACGAAAATATGCCTTTTCCGAGATTCTGGGTGCTCAGGCAGCGACCGACGACCGTTACCGTTATATCACCAGTGCAGGCGTTGAGCAACTCTACCACCATACGACGGATCCGTGGGAAATGGATAATATCGCCGCCGAGCTGCCGGAAGTCACCGCCCGCATGCGCCGCGCTGTCGAGGGTTGGATAAAAAATTCCGGGCCGGTATATCCGCCCAGCACCTTTTAAGGTTTTGCGAAGACATGGTCTTGGGTGTGGATTTGAAAGAGAGGCGGGCGAGTTTTCGGATTCTAATTTCGATTTTATTGATTGGTCTAGGCTGCGGGTTGTATGCGGAGGCCTCTGGAGGGAAACGAGTGGTTGAATTGAAGGCCGCTTTGTTTGCACAGGAAAAGCCAGATCCTTTTCTGGTGCCGTTCCAGGGGGATGATATCAAGGGAATCGAGGGGCTTGTCCGGGAGATTGAACAAGCCCAGGAGCCTTGGCGCCAAAAGGCGAACGACCGGATCGGCCAAGTACGAAAGGAAGACCTGCACCTGAAGGTGTTGCGATCGAATGGGCGACCGTATGCGAACCAAAAGGTTTTTGTCAGGCTCAAAAAGCATGCGTTTCACTTCGGAGTGGTGATCAATGGGCGCGATTTTCTTGAGCCCGGAAAGGCTCGCAGAAAAGCGCCTGCAGCGCCCGATCTGAGATACAGCCTCGATGAACGCTTTAAGCTGCTAGGGCAATTTGCAAGCTATGTCGGCTTTGGAAACGACCTAAAATACAAGCTCTCCGGAGGGGAGGGTAAAGATCACGGTATGATGACGGAGGTTTTGCTCCCGAGACTACGTGGCATGGGGCTGGGGATCCGAGGGCACACATTGATCTGGCCCGGCTGGGAGCACATGCACAAGAATGTGCAGGGTCTGAAGAACGATCCCGCCGGGGTTGAGGCCTTCTGCAACAAGCAGATTGTGGAGTATGCCGAATTATGGGATGTGGACGAATGGGATGTGGTGAATGAAACCCGGGGGAACCAGGATATCCAGAAGCTGCTCGGGAAAGAGGCGTTGTTGGATTGGTTTTATCTGGCCGAAAAGCATGTAAAGAACCGTGGTGGTCTGCTCTACCTGAACGAAAACCGAGTGGTGTCGTTCCCCGTTGATCGACAGAGGAGAAACCTGCAATTGTTTTATGATGAGGCAAAGTATTTGCTGGATAATGGCTCCCCGCTCTCCGCTTTGGGTTTTCAAAGTCGCTTCCGCACCAAGGAGAAACCAGAGGAAATCTATGAGCGGCTGGAATTTTTCAGGGCGCTGAACCTGCCTATCAAAGCGACGGAATTCGAGATCGTTGATGGAGAGGGCGACCGATGGACCGAGGAGGAACGTGCGCGCTATACCGGCGAGTTGATGACGATCTATTTCAGCCACGATCTGGTGAACGGAATAATGGTCTGGAGTTGGATGTGCCAAGTGTTGGATACAGAAGGGAGAAGCATGATTGACTCAAACGGAATCAAGCTTAACGGAAAGATCTGGCTCTACCTTGCCCGAAAGCACTGGCACACAGAAGAAATGCTCAAAAGCAACAACAAGGGCGTTGTTTCCATCCGTGGATTTCTTGGTGACTATGAGGTGTTGATCAAGGATAAAGGCACCGTCAAAAAGGCGGAGTTGACGCTCGGCCGGAACCAAAATATCTATATTATCCATCTCCCCTGAAGTACAGGATTTTTCGTGAAGCTCCCCCATGTGACAGCAGGCAAGTTGTTTAATTTTTCAGATCCACTGGCCCCTTTCTGGGTAATATTGAGTCCAATGGGTAGATATTTTTTTCAGTGAAGATTATTGAACCTTTACCTGAAAAACTTCCTCATCATACCAACGGTTGAGATGATCGGTTGCTCGGATGGTAAACGTGGA
>JAOZKS010000330.1 GCA_029935255.1 Pontiella sp. | reverse complement strand
ACAGGGCTTTTGCTCCCATGGCAAGATGCGATGGTCAATAAAGCGAGCAGGCTTCTTTCTGGAAGAGACAAAATTACACCTGGGAAAATCATTGCGGAACTCCATTTTGGATTCTGGACTGGGTTTTTCAACAAGGCTCATGCGCGAACAGGCATCGCGGACTTTCTCACCAAGCCGGTCTTTCAATATGCGCCTAAATATGAGCGGGTAAAGCACAGGTTGAGTATTCGTTGGAGAGAAATCCGGGATTTGCGAAACCGGGTTTTTCATTACGAAAGAATCATACATTGGGAAGATTTGCCCGAACAGCACTCGCGGTTGCTCGAAACGATTGGCTGGATCAGCCCGGAAATCCGGGAGCTGACTGAAAAACTCGACACATTTGTCCCCGTGTACGGTGCTGGGATTGACCCTTGGAAAGAAAAAATCCGCAGCCACTGGCCGGCTGGCGAGTAATAATTTTTAAAGAACGAGGTTTGAAAGATGGGAAAAATGAAAATGCATACCCCGAATTTTACGGATGAAAATATTGCCAAAATCGCGGAGCTATTTCCCAACTGCGTGACGGAAGTGAAGGGGGAAGAGAAGGATGAAGGGGGAAGGGTGAAGGATGGGAGATCCGAAACTTCAGCCAGCATCCCTCAGCCTTCATCCTTACGACAGGCGATTGATTTTGATCTGCTCAAGCAGGAGCTGTCTGCCGATGTGGTCGAAGGTGTGCGGGAACGATATACACTGAACTGGCCGGGTAAAAACGAGGCGATTGCCACAGCCAACGCCCCGATCAATAAAACACTACGTCCTTGTAGGGAAGAGAGCATTGATTTCGATGCCACTGAAAACCTGTATGTCGAGGGTGATAACCTGGAAGCTCTGAAGTTGTTGCAGGAAACCTATCTCGGTAAGATAAAGATGGTCTATATCGACCCACCCTACAATACGGGGAATGATTTCGTATATTCCGATAATTTTACGGCAGACAGCGAGGAATATGCTCTGGATGCTGGCTTGAAGGATGAAGATGGAAATCGATTGGTCAACCTAGATCAATATAAGCAAAATACGGTGGCCAATGGTCGGTTTCATTCTGTTTGGCTGTCCATGATGTATTCCCGCTTAAAATTGTCGAGGAACCTAATGCATGATGACGGTGTGCTTATCGTATCGATTGATGAAAACGAACATACAAATGTTGTTAAACTAGGCAAAGAAGTATTCGGCGAAGAGAATTTCTGCGGTGAAATCATTTGGAAAAACAGCAGTAAGAACGACCAAAGTTATCTATCTATTCAGCACGAATATTTCGTGATCTTCGTGAAGAATAAGCAGGTAAATAAAGGTGAGTGGACCGAGAGAAAAGAGGGTCTGAGTCAGATTTATGCTGCGTTTGCTGGTTTCAAAAAGAAGCATGGTGATGATTGGGCATCCATCCATGCTGAAGCGTTAGTGTGGTATAAAGGATTTCCCGAAGCTAACCCTATATCGAGTAGCAAACATTACAGCTGGATGGATGAGCGTGGCGTCTATTTCCCTGATAATATTTCGGGGCCTAATGACGGGCAGTATGTTTACGATGTCACGCACCCTGTTACCAAGCAACTATGTAAGCAACCGTCAACTGGTTGGCGTTATCCGGAAACCAAGATGGAAGAACGAATTTCGGATAATTATGTGCATTTTGGAAAGGATCATACGACAGTTCCAAATAATAAAACTTACTTAAAAAACACTGAGTACCAGAGTCTTACAAGCATGCGTTTTGTTGATGGTCGCTCTGCATCAAAAAGGTTAGCAAAGCTCTTTGGGGAAAAAGTATTTACGAATCCCAAGGACGAATTTCTTCTCAAAGACCTGTTCAAGGCTATTGGTCTAAATGGTGATGATATCATTCTCGATTTCTTCGCAGGATCGGGGTCCACATTTCATGCAGCAATGGAGCTGAATAAGGAACAGAACAGCCGTTGCAGTACGATTCTAGTACAGCTGGAGGAAGACTTGCACGCAATGCTTAAAACCGCTAAGGGGTCTGCGAAAAAAGTAACGTCAAATGCGATTAAATATCTAAAAAGTAAAGGACGTCCTCAAGTGGTATCTGAGTTGGGCAAAGAACGTTGCCGTCTGGCAGGGCTAAAAATCAAAGAGGATCTTGCCACAACATCTTCTGAATTAGATATTGGTTTTCGAGTCCTTAAAATTGATGAAAGCAACATGAACGATGTCTATTATACGCCCGATCAACTTGATCAGGACAACATCGATCTTTTTGCCGAACACATCAAGGGTGACCGCACCGCTGAAGACCTTCTGTTTCAGGTGATGCTTGATTGGGGCGTGCCGCTTTCGGCCAAGATTGAAAAGCAGACCATCGATGGGAAGACCGTCTATCTGGTCAACGAAAACGACCTGCTGGCCTGCTTCGATCAAGGTATCAACGAAGAGCTCATCAAGAAGCTGGCTAGCCACAAACCGATGCGAGCTGTCTTCCGTGACGACGCCTTCGAGAGCGACAGCCTGAAGATCAATGTAGACCAAATCTTCAAAGTCCTCTCCCCCGGTACTGAAGTGAAGTCGATTTAACGTAGACGATGCATCCTGCTTCGTTGCGCACGAGCAGGCGGGTTGTGAACCACGAAAGATACAAAGAACACGAAAATAAAGCGGAATTCAATGGATTGGCAATTTGATCAAATACAGGAATTGAGGGAGGACGTTGACCTTGAGGCCAAGCTGGCACTTGGTGAAAATGGAAAAGGCGCTCTTCCTAGAGATTTCTGGGAATCCTATTCCGCCATGGCCAACACACAGGGCGGGTACATTGTTCTTGGTGTTAAGGAGGAAAAGAAAAGTGGGAAGCTCGTTATGGTCGGATTGCCCAATCCAGAGCAGGTGCTTAAGGCATTGTGGGACGGGCTGAACAATCCACAGAAGGCCAGTGCGAATCTGCTGTCAAACGACGATGTGAAGGTGCGGGAGTTTGAGGGCCGTAAAATTATCCAGATCTGGGTTCCGGAAGCGTCCCGTTCGCAACGACCGGTATATATTAACGGAAATCCAATGATTGGAACTTTCCGCCGCAATTATGAAGGGGACTATCGCTGCCCGAAGGAGACGGTCAACCGAATGATGGCGGAGCAGGTTGAGGACGCCCGGGATGCCCGTCTGCTGGAAGGATATGATTTTAATGATCTGGATTTGGACGCTATCAAAGCCTATCGAAACCAGTTCCAGAGCCGGCAGCCGGACCACACCTGGAATGGGTGTGAAATGCGTGATTTTTTAAGGAATATCGGCGCATGG
>JAOZKS010000062.1 GCA_029935255.1 Pontiella sp. | reverse complement strand
GGGCATGAAGAGTTTCGAAAGATAAAAACATTAATTTATAGGACTGACCCCTAAGGTCGCGATATTGAAATCAATGCGATGAAGAACGATGTGCTGGATAAGCTATTGCGTCAAAAGGATCTTCCGGAGGGGCTGGACCTCCAGATGGTGGAGATGGCGGGTAATGCGGAGAATGATCCGGTCTGAGAGAGGCTCTCTTCTACAACTCGACCGACCGCAAGCCATTCAGGGGTTTGGGCGCAGTGCTCCGCGGTGCGGCCATGAACCACACGATGTTACAGCCTTGCTCTGCCAAGCCTATTGCGACATGTCGGCCGACTCCCCGGCTCGATCCGGTTACCAAGGCCCATTTATTTTCCAGCTTTTTCATTTTAAGGGTTGCTCCTTCAGACCGAGCGCTTCGGCGATTGGCTTGTCTGACTTTGATGGCTTCGTATCTTCTTCAACGAGGGAAAAGCTTCCTTGATAGTCCCACATCGTCCATCCGATGCCCTGGAGTTCCAGCGCCGTGCGAACGTCGTGGAGATAGCGGGCCCGGTCGTCGGGATCTGAGTAGGCTCGATAAACCCCGAACTCGCCGCACCAGACGGCAACCCCATGTGCTTCTGCCCATGCAGCGGCCTCGGCCAATTGTCCTTTGATTTTTTCCGCATCCCACTGCTGATCGATATAATCCTGAAACACCGCGAGGGTGTCCTCGTTGGAAATGTTCTGCACGATCTCGGCGCCCTGATTTTTTTTCAGCGGGTAGGGCACTCCCTTTAACTCCAACCATGCTGGCTCGCCCCATCGGGCACCTTGGTGCGTGAATACGTGCGGGTCGTAGAAATGGAAGGTGTATACCACGTTGGGATCATCCACGGGAACAAGCTGCCGCAGCATTTCCGCGTTGGACCATTCGGCTCCGCCGATAATGATTGTATGTTTCGGCGCGGCCGTGCGGATTGCGCCATGGAGTTCGTCCGCCATGGCCTGCCACTGGACGGGATCTTTCACCATGGGTTCGTTCAGGATTTCCAACGCAAGGTGCTCTGCATCATAGTTCGCTAAATGCGCCGCCAGAATTTTCCAAAACTCCAGAAAGGAATTGAAAAATTCCGGCTCGTTTTCGAGTTGTTCCTTGAAATCCGGCCGAGGGTGCATATCCACCACCACATTCAGCCCATGGGCCAACGCCAGCTGAATGGCGGCATCCATTTGCTTTAGAGCGGCCGTATTCAGTGGTCCGCCTTCCGGAAATTCCCGAAGGAAAACAGGATCGACGGGCAGGCGGATATGGTCGAGACCGAGCGACCGGATCAGCTGCATATCCGTTGCGGTCGCGGGTAGGGGAGGGTGGTCCGGCAAGCGTGTTTGTGAAAACCAATGACTCAAGTTAATTCCACGTTTCATAGGTTGAATCTCCGGTTGTGTTCCGCAACTCTGGCATAAAAATCCGATGGTCAATAAAACGCTCAACGACGTGATTTTGTTCTTCATAAGGCTCCGTGGTTGCGAATAAATTCAATGACCTCCTCGGCCTCGCCTTCATCTTCGTCACCTCCGAGTTGGCTCCACACATCCAAGGCGAGAGAAATTAACAATGCGTTTTTATTTCGTCAACCGAATCATTTCCAGACCAAGGCCGCTGTGTTTTAATAAATGACCTCAGCCGAAAGCGATGCACATGATGTGAATACAAAAATCGATTCTGTTCGGCGACGCAGGCGACCTCTCTTTCGGCCTCGCCGGTGATGGCAAGATCTTCATCGCCCCGCTTGAAGAATGCATCCGTATCAGTACGGGCGAACGCGGCGGGGAAGCGATTTAACCCCTCGTTAATCGGTGTTGATTCAAGGGCTACCGCAGGGTGGCCCTTTTTGTTCATATTTGGCGTGCTGGCCCCTGAAGTATAACAAATTTGTTTTATCCCAGAAAAAGCCCTGATCCGAACAAATCCCTTGCCGCCGGCATATACCTTTGTTGTTCTGGGAGTTACATGAGATATGATTTTTGACTAGGTATTAATGGCACATCTCATGCAACAGGGGCCTCGGTTTTTATATAAATTTCGCTTATCTGGTCCTGGCAGACCACCTTGAGCAAAGTTTGAGGATGCAACACGAACGGGAGAGAGAAATGCCAATAATGAAGAAAGTGGCCGCAACGGTCACTTTTCTGGGAGGCTTAGGCCTTTCTGGAACCGCGATGGCCGCCGAAGGAGATGCGGCGGGAGAACTGGCTAGTTCATCAAACACCTTATTCATTCTGCTTGGCGCAATAATGATTCTGGCGATGCACGGAGGCTTTGCGTTTTTGGAGGTCGGCTCCGTCCGCCGCAAGAATCAGGTGAACGCGCTCAACAAGATTATCTGCGAGTGGGCCTTCTCCACCGTGGTCTACTTCTTGATCGGCTACCCGATCGCCCGCGGCATGTCGTTCCTGGTCCCCGTCACCGAAATGACGGCGAACCACGGTTTTGAATATGTGAAATTCTTCCTTTTGCTCGGCTTTGCGGCCTGCATTCCCGCCATTATTTCCGGCGGCGTGGCGGAACGCGCCAAGTTCTGGACGAACTCGTTGGCGGGCGGAATCTTTGTCGGCTTGATCTACCCCCTCATCGAAGGGGCAACATGGGGCCGCTTCAGCAACTGCATCGGCGGTGCCGAGGGCTGGCTGGCAACGACATTCGGCGCACCCTTCCACGACTTCGCCGGATCGGTGGTGGTCCATGCCACGGGCGGTTGGCTGGCGCTGCCGGCGATCATGCTGCTGGGCGCGCGGCTGAAGCGGTATGAAACGACATCCATTAAAGTGAGCTCGATCCCATTCCTCGCCTTGGGCAGCTGGATTCTGATTGTGGGTTGGTTCGGCTTTAACGTCATGAGCGCGGGCAATCTGGAGTCGGTTTCCGGGCTCGTGGCGATCAACTCGCTGATGGCGATGGTGGGCGGCATCCTTGCCGCCATGGCCATATCCAAGAACGATGCCGGGTTTGTTCACAACGGCGCGCTGGCCGGACTGGTCGCCGTTTGCGCGGGGTCCGACATCTACCACCCCGTCTGCGCGGCGGTGGTCGGGGCATTTGCCGGCGGCATCTTTGTTTTCATGTTCGAGACCGAAACCGAAAAGTGGAAAATCGACGATGTGCTCGGGGTTTGGCCGTTGCACGGTATTTGCGGAGCCTGGGGCGGGATTGCTGCGGGTATTTTTGGGCAGGAGGCCCTTGGCGGTCTGGGCGGGGTTTCCTTCTTCTCACAGCTCATCGTTACCTCGGGAGTGATTGTATTCTGCCTGATCGCGAGTACGTTGGTGTATGGGATTCTCAAAAAGACGGTCGGTATCCGGCTCAGCGCCCACGAAGAATTGCGCGGTTCCGACCTTAGCGTACACATGATCGAAGCCAACCCAGAAGAGGCGATGTAACCCCAAGGAACGTTTACCATGAAAATGATTGTCGCTGTAATCCAACCCGAAAAACTAGATGATGTGAAGGAAGCGCTCTTCCACTCCGAAATCTGTAAAATGACCGTCAGCCGCGTGCGGGGCTGCGGCCAGCAGGGGGGGTATACGGAGCACTACCGCGGCCAGGTCCGCTCCGTCAACCTGATCGAAAAAGTCCGTATCGAAATCGCCGTCAACGACGACTATGTGAAAGAAACCGTCGCGGCGATCATCAAAGGAGCCAAGACCGACACCATCGGCGACGGAAAGATCTTCGTCATGCCGCTGGACGAATGCATCCGCATCCGCACCGACGAAACCGGGCACGATGCGATTGGCTAGGATCGAAGAAAACACACCCTCGAAATCCTGATTAACGGAAAGACATTCGGGCGGACAGCCTTTACACTCGGCGTTCAATAAATGAGGACAACCCCATGAACTACCAAAACGAAACCCTGCCGGAAGGTGCAGAAAAAGTTGGCTCAACCCCCTTGATGAATCAGGATACCGTCGTGCCGGGCATCCTGAAAAAACACCTCGCCCCGAAAGGCAAGTGGGGCTATATCGTGGTCGAGAGCGGTTCGCTGGAATATGTATGGGAAGATACGCCCGACGAAGTCATCCACGCCGACCCCGGCCACCCCATCGTCGTTTCCCCCGAGCGCTTCCACCACGTCGTCATCACCGGCCCCGTCGAGTTTCGCGTCGAATTCTACCTCGTGGAAGAGTCCAAATCCAACTCCGCCCAGCAGGGCGACCGCCCTGGAACCGCCTTCCTCTCATCATGAAAAAAATCCTTCCAACCCTCCTGCTTGTTGCTGTGTCCTCGAACGCATGGGCCGACGAGGGCATCCTGCTCCAGCGGATCGTGGCGCTCGAAAAACGGATCGCCGAACTCGAAATCAAACTCGCCCCCGTGCTGGAAGAAGAGCGCATCAAGGAAGTCGTCCGGCAACAGCAGGCTCTGGCCCACGAACGAATCATAATGGATGCCGAAATCCATCAGCGCCACGACCTGCAACTCATCGAAAAACTTTATCAGACCGCCAACGAAGATTGGAAGGGAGAGAATGCCACCAAGGCCGTCGAACTGCTAACCGCGCGCTACCCGCGCGCCAACCGCACCGGCGTGGCCACCCTTACCCTCGCCCAATCCTCTGAAGGCACTGTACAGATGGAACTGCTTAAAAAAGCCATCGGACCTTTCGGCAATTGTTACTATTCCAACGGCGTGCAGGTGGGGCCCTATGCCCGCCTCTACCTCGCCATGCGCTACAAGAAGGATGGAAAGAACAAGGAAGCGGCCGAGATCTTCGAAGAGATTCGCACCAACCACCCCGATGCCATCGACCACCAAGGCCAGCTCCTCACCACGCATCTTGAGGGGATGGAGTAGAACGGAACTTCCAGCCCGTTATCCCGGTGCATCAAAATCCGTAGCCAAATACAACTCTTCCACCTTCGTGCGCGCCCACGGAGTTTTGCGCAGAAATTTCAAACTCGATTTAATACTCGGCTCCCAGTTGAAGCAACGGATATCGATCTCCCGGCCCAGCTCATCCCACCCATAGTGAGCGACCAGTTTAATCAGCAGTTTTTCCAATGTGATTCCGTGAAGGGGGTTGTTGGGTTGTTCATTCATGGAACGTACCGTGCCGGATTGCCGTTGAAACCGCCAGCCAAACCGCTAGGATGCGCGTTCATTTTCAATACGCAGTACGAAATACGAAACAGGTTTTATTATGGCATGGACAGGTAAAATTATTGGCGGGGTGCTCGGCTCTTTCATCGGCCCGTGGGGCACGGCGATCGGAATCGGGATCGGGCATCAGTTCGACAAGGGGGCATCGCGCGTACAGCAGGCGGGCATGGTGATGCAGGTGGCCTTCTTCGGCTGCCTCGCCAAAATGGCGCAGGCCGACGGAAAGGTTTCCAAGGAAGAGATTCAGGCCGTCGAACAGATCATTGCGCGGCTCGGCTACACCCCCCGGATGCGCGAGGCTGCCATCGAAATTTTCCGCAAGGCCAAGGACGATCCACATACGGCCGCCGACTATCTAAATCAGCTCGCCTCCGTGATCCAATTTAATCCACAAATCGCCATGACCTTCCTCGCCGCGCTGCATGCCGTGGCGCAGGCCGACGGATTGATCCATCCCGGCGAACGCGAAATCCTCCAGCAAGCCGAACGCGCCTTCCGCCTGCGCCCCGGCACCGTCGATGCCCTGCTCGGCGGCGGGCGGGCCAACAATCTCGACGATGCCTACAAGGTGCTTGAGGTTGCGCCGGAGATGTCCGACAACGAAATCAAAAAGGTCTACCGTCAAAAGTGCATTGAATTCCATCCCGACAAGCTCGCCTCCAAAGGCCTGCCCAAGGAATTCATGGAATACGCCAACGAACAGCTCTCCAAAATCAACGAAGCCTACGACACCATCAAAAAGGCGCGCGGTTGATGCATCGGAATGATCTTAAATAAATCTGCCGTAATTTTTTTACGGATACCTTGACTTTCCGCAACATCGGCGACAGTTTCCCCACGTATATGAAACTCTCCACCTAGGAGAGGGAGGAAAAGATGCTACGTAGATTTGAAGTCAAAAATTTTAAAAATTTTAACGATTGGTTTATTTTCGATCTGTCGGATACCAAGAGCTATGAGTTCAATCCCAAATGCATCGAAAATGGCATTGCCACTAAAGCCATAGTTTATGGTTCGAACGGATGCGGGAAGACCAATCTTGGTCGCGCCATCTTCGATATCCGAACGCACCTCACGGATGAAAAAACCGATGAATCTTATTCCAGCAGCTATTTGAATGCGGAATCTAGTTCTGACATAGCTGAATTCAAATACATATTTCAGTTTGGAGAAGACACGCTTGAATATACCTACGGCAAGAAATCGGTAGACAAACTGGTCTATGAAACGGTTACGATTAACGGGAAAGAGGTTCTCTCTTTAGATCGAAGAGAGAGTTCGATTGCAACGGTTAATTTGGAAGGGGCGGAAACGCTGAACACCGACTTGGGCGATTCAAAATTATCAGTCGTTAAATATGTTAAAAACAATACTCTGCTTGGAGGCAACTCCTCCTCAAAAATATTTCAGTTATTTACTCAGTTTATTGAGTTTATGATCTTCGAGCGCACGATTAATTCGCACAATACAATTAGCGTGAACTCATTGAATGTTTCAAATCTCATCCTAAACCCTAATCCCGTACTAAAAGATTTTTCGGGGTTATTCCCATTCGAAAAGTTCCTTAATGAGGCCGGAGTGAAGTGCAAGCTAACCACTGTAGAAATAGATGGAACCCAAAGGATTGCTTTTGATTTTGGAATTAAAAAAATCGATTTTTGTTCTATCGCATCAACGGGAACTCTTAGCCTCACAGAGTTATATTTTCAATTAGTGAGACTACGAATGAATATTGAACTTATTGCTGAACAGGAAGAGCAGACCACTCCCTTTATCCTTGTTGATGAGTTTGATGCGTTCTATCACCAAGCTGTATCTAAGCTAATCGTCAAACAGCTAAGAGATGCCAAGTGCCAAGCCGTTTTAACGACCCACAACCCGAGTATTATGTCCAACGACCTCTTGAGGCCCGATTGCTATTTCTTCATGACTGAGACGAATATCAAGCCGATGCATCGCCTAACCGATACGGAACTGCGAAAAGCCCATAATATCGAAAAAATGTACAAGGCGGGAGCCTTCGATGGCTGATATCGTACTGCTTGTTTTTGAAGGCGAAAGAACGGAGCCTCGGATCTTCGACAACCTTAACCAGACCATTTTTGATTCTGGTTCAACATCCATTATTCACGCAACGTATAATGCAGAAATCTATCAACTATGGAAAAAGGTAAAGGATGATCCCTTCCTCGATTTGATAGAGATTCTTCGCGAGCGCAATGCGCGTAACCAAGAAATTCTTGAAGGTATTGAACGAGATCATGTTTCACGGATTTTTCTTTTTTTCGATTATGAAGGTCATGCGACCGGAGCGACGGATGAAAAGATCGGTCGGATGTTGACCCACTTTGATGAGGAAACCGAAAACGGGAAGCTCTATATCAGCTATCCGATGGTTGAGGCGTTCAAAGATACAAACCGAGATTTTCAGAACCATACTGTTTCTGCAAAACAGAACATCAACTACAAGCGACAGGTTGCCGCATTCACCCTCTATCAGGACCCTCGTAAAATTACGCCGGGAAATTGGCGACACATCATTTCCGAAAACTTAAAAAAGGGGAACTTCATTGTAAACAGACAATATGAACCTCCAGATTCTCCACCAAATCAGAGCCTTATTTTCGATGGACAATTAATCCACTATATTAAGCCTCTTGATCAAGTTGCTGTTCTCAGCGCTATTCCCTTTTTCATTATCGAATACTTTGGAGGCTTACCTCCCGTTTTAAAACAGGATTGCAGCTGATGCATCGGAACGACCTGCTGCTGAAACTGGCGGAGTATGCAACCGCCTGGCCGGAGGAAGCTGAAGCCACCCAGCGCCTGATCGATTTTGTCGAGGCCAATGCGGACTGCTTTGAACGCCATCTACAGATCGGGCATGTGACCGGGTCGGCATGGGTTGTCAACCGCGCGGGTTCGCACGTTTTATTGACCCACCACAAAAAGCTCGATAAATGGTTGCAGCTCGGCGGGCATGCCGACGGGCATGCCGACATTCTCGAAGCCGCCCTGCGCGAGGTGCGGGAAGAATCCGGGCTGAAGGCTTTTGAGCCGGTTTCCGACCAGATCTTCGACCTCGATATCCATCGGATTCCGGAACATAAATCCACCCCCGCGCACCACCACCATGATATCCGCTTCGCCGTCCGCGCCGTTGGATCCGACGACTATATTGTGAGCGGCGAATCCCACGATCTCGCCTGGGTGGAAATCGACCAGCTTGATCAGTTTACTTCCGAAGAATCCATGCTCCGCATGGCGGGAAAGTGGCTTGCGCAATGAATGAACACTTTCGATCGATCACGCTCAAGGCAACCCGTGCAGAAGCGCTCGTTGAATCCGAGGTGATTCAAAACCTGTGGAGCGGCTATGGCAGGATTGTGCGTTGCGGACTGGAAGGTTCGGATCTCGATAGCGTGGTCGTGAAGCATGTGCATTGGCCGGACAACGACCATCACCCCCGAGGCTGGAACACCAATCTTTCCCACGAGCGCAAAGTAAAATCCTATCAGGTCGAAACCGCATTCTATGATCAATGGGCTTCCCGCTGCGCTGCGCATTGCCGCGTTCCGAAATGCCTTGCGCTTGAAACCCATGGCGACGAGGTCTTCATGGTGCTCGAAGATTTGGATGCTTCAGGCTACGCCGGACGGCGGAACTCGGTGTCTGAAAATGAACTTGAATCCTGCCTGTCGTGGCTCGCCCATTTCCACGCCACGTTTATGGGGGAAGCCCCCAACGGCCTTTGGGAAACCGGAACCTATTGGCATCTCGAAACACGCCCCGATGAACTCGCTGAGTTGAAGGACCAAAAACTCAAGAAGGCCGCCTCGGCCGTCGACAAGAAGCTGAAGGCGAGTCCGTTTCAAACGCTGGTGCATGGCGATGCGAAACTGGCCAATTTTTGTTTTTCCACGAACTCGGTTGCGGCGGTCGACTTTCAATATGTCGGAGGCGGGTGCGGCATGAAGGATGTGGCCTACTTCATCAGCAGTTGTCTTTGTGAAGACGAGTGCGACCGACGGGAGGCGGAACTACTCGACACCTATTTCAGAATCCTGAAGGCCGCACTTGAACAGGCCGGAAAGAATGTAGATTTCCGCGCTTTGGAAGCCGACTGGCGCGCGCTCTATCCCGTGGCATGGACCGACTTTTTTCGCTTCCTGCAGGGCTGGAGTCCCGGCCACTGGAAAATCCACCGTTATAGCGAGCGCCTCGCTTATGAAGTTTTGGAGTCCTTATGAACCTCACCGATCACGACCTGATCCATCTCGCCGAATGGGCCATTGCCGCAGCAAAAAAAGCGGGGAAGCATATTTCGGAAACGCGGCCGCTGAACGTCGAACGAAAAGAAGGGGGCGACTCCCTCGCTTCGCAGGTGGTCACCGAGGTGGATCAGCAGAGTCAGGATATGGTGCTCGAAGTTCTCGAACCCACCTTGTCCAAATTCGACCTTGCGCTGCTCACGGAAGAAAGCCCGGACGACGGTGGCCGACTGGAGAAGGATTATTTCTGGTGCATCGACCCGATCGACGGAACCCTGCCCTTCATCGAAGGGGTTCCGGGCTATGCGGTTTCGATTGCGCTGATTTCCCGCGAGGGCGTGCCGCAGATTGGGGTGGTGTACGATCCGGTTGAGCACACGCTCTACCACGCGGTTAGAGGCCAAGGTGCTTTTCGGAATTCCAATCCGTGGGCCATTGAGCAGGACCGGGCTCATCGATCCCGGCTACATTTGATTATCGACCGGAGTGTGACGGAGGAACCGCGCTATCCGCAGGTCGTTGCCGAACTGGAAAAAATCGCGGTCGAGATGGGTTTGCAATCGCTCGAAACCATCACGCATGGTGGCGGGGTGATGAATGCGTGCTGGGTGCTGGAACATGCGCCGGCGTGCTACTTTAAATTTCCAAAGCCACAGGAGGGGGGCGGCAGCTTCTGGGACTATGCGGCAACGGCCTGCATCTTTACCGAAATCGGAGCCGTCGCCACGGACATGCATGGAAACCCGCTCGACTTAAACCGCGCCGACTCCACCTTCATGAACCACTGCGGAATCCTCTTCGCCACCGACCCCGAGCTCGCCCGGCACATCATGCTTCTGCACGAAAAACTGACCGACGAGACCGGTGCCGACTAAAAGCGCTATTCGGGGCCGTACATTCCAAATCCTGGGCCAGCGGGGCTGCCGTATTGCTTTCCATGCACCGCAGCGAATGGATCGTTAATGATGATTTGAACGGCGGCAAAGGTGCCATATCTTACAGGCCCGATTTTAATGCCGTCCTCGGTATACCAAACTCCATCCACTTTAATGGCTGTGCTTGGAGGCGTTACGATTTTTATGAAATAGGTCCAGTCGGCTTCTTTTATTTTTCCGTTGCGCTCCACTTCATAGCTTCCGGATCGGTGGTTGGTCAGCCATGCACCGGAACCTGTGTAGGAGAGATAGCCATGGTGACGATCCAGATTCCCGTCCGGAATAGAACCGCCCATATCATCTCCCCGATCCTGGTTGCTTAACCAAGCATCGTTCCACTTGATTCCCACG
>JAOZKS010000329.1 GCA_029935255.1 Pontiella sp. | reverse complement strand
CTTTTATTCTTAATAAAATCCAACATCTCATCTCGAAATGCCGTGTCTCCCATTAAAGAGCGGCCCAGGCGCAAGCGTCCAACCCGTCTTATAGCTGCCGGATCAATGCCCAGCAGCGTCCCAGAAAACATTTTGTTGTCGAGCAAGCCTTTACCTATTATTCATGACGTAAAAACAGCGGGCTTTAATAAAAATGCTCGCAGAATCACTCCATGGCAAAAAGCAATGCCTACATCCTTCACATCTGGATTATCGTTTTTCTTCAGAATATGAATGGTTTGTTCCGTAGCGGCATGTTCTGATGGGGTTAACCCTGAGAGGGACGTAAACGGAGACATAAAAACCGATGAAATTCAGACCCTGTATCGACCTGCATCATGGCAAAGTGAAACAGATTGTCGGGGGCTCGCTGGCCGACGGCCAGGAGCCGGAAACCAACTTTGTCGCCGACCAACCCCCCGCTTGGTTTGCCGAACTTTATAAAAAAGACGGCCTGACGGGTGGGCACGTGATTAAACTTGGCGAAGGCAATGAGGTTGCCGCACGCGAGGCGTTGGCGGCATGGCCGGGTGGCTTGCAGGTTGGCGGCGGTATTACTGCCGAGAATGCCACCGAATGGCTCGATGCCGGCGCGGCGCAAGTGATTGTTACCTCGTTTGTTTTCCAGAATGGCCGGATCGATGAAACGCGCCTTGGGCAACTGGTTTCCGCCATTGGAAAAGAGCGTCTGGTGCTGGATCTGAGCTGTCGGAAAAGGGAGGGCCACCAGTACCATGTGGTGACCGACCGCTGGCAAACCTTTACTGAAACGGTTGTGGATGCGGAAACGCTGGCTCAACTATCGGAAAGCTGCTGCGAATTTCTCGTGCATGGCGTGGACGTTGAAGGCAAGCAGCAGGGCATGGATGAGGAGCTGATCAAGCTGCTGGCCGCCCATTCCCCGATTCCGTGCGTCTATGCGGGCGGCGTTCGTTCGTTCCATGATTTGGAAAAACTTGACGTGGCGGGCTGCGGGAAGATCGATGTCACCATCGGCTCTGCGCTGGATCTGTTCGGTGGAGCGATGCCCTACCGCGACGTGGTTGAATTTTGCCGGAGCCACTGAGGCGGGATCGGCGATCCCGCCTACATAAAGTCGTAGGCCACACCGGCCAGAATGGTTACGTCGTTATATTCTGTGCCCACCGTGTCGGGAATATTGTCATATTCATCCCGTAGCTCAATGAATAGGGATAGGTTGTCTTTGATCTTACTTCTTACCCCGGTAATCAGCAGTCCATTTCCGTCGTTGGCATCGCTGATCTTGGCGTTGTATTCTACATTTAGGTAGTAGGAGGCGGTTTCGGTGAAATCAATGAAATAGTTTCCTGCAACGCGCCATTCAGCAAAATCGCTGTCTATGGAGCCGCCGTTAACGGTATCTGCGACGACTTCGTAGACATAGTTAATACCTGCCGAGAGGTCGAGTTTGGTTTTTTCCTGGTTGATGAAATAATAACCGAGGTCTGGGCCGCCTTTGAGGCGAACCCGAATCTGCTTGATCGAGTCGGTATAGCCTTCCGCAAATGCACCCAAAAAGAAATTCTTTCCGCCAAACTTATAGCGATAGTCGGACTGCCCTCGGAGTTTTCCTTCGGTCTGCGCCCCTTCGGTCTTGCCATACTCTCCGTATAGACTATTGATCCAGTCGTTCTTCGGGGAATAGCGATCGCCTTTCAAATCCATGGTAAACAACGATTTTTCGGTGTTTCCCGATTTATACGTTGCGCCCAGCGCGATGCTGCTTTTATAGGTCACGTTCGTCACCTCCTCGGCAAACCCCAGAATCGGCAACCCCAGCAAGCCCCCGAACAATATCCCCTTAACCAATTTCATCTCCCCTCCTCCGTCTATTTATTTAGGCAGTGTAGCCAAGTGTTTTAAGGGTCGCAATGTCCCATTATATCTATTTCAAAAGCACCGTTGTCTCCGGTCTCGGCGCAAGCCCAAAGCAAGAACGTTGCTCCAACCAAGCCGTTCGGATGCTGCTGGAACACGGCATTCAAACCGAGGAAGCCTGCATCTTTGTCCTTTTGCATACGGGACAGTTTTGAAACGCGCGCAGGGATTCACACACAAGCCAGCCCCGAGGCGGCAGGGTCCCAATCGTCGAATAAGCCCAGCCTATTGAGACAGATGGCGGGTTGACACCCCTTTTCGAGGGTTTAGAATCCTGACAACGAAGGGAGTTTATTATGCCATATAATCAAACTAAGGATGTCCTGGACCAGGCCCGGAAGTTTCACCGCCGCTTGAGCGCCTTTTATGAAGACCTCAAGGAAAACGTATCCGTGGAGCGTACCCGTGCCCTGCTCGACTACATGAGCCGCCACGAAACCTATCTCGACCAATGTCTGCAGGAATTCAAGGATCAGGTTTCCGACAACATACTCGATACCTACATGCAATATGGATCCAACGCATCGGCCCAGTGCCTTATCGACAACTTCGAAATAAAGCCGGAAATGACGGTTGACGATGTGTTCGCCGCCGCCATGCATTTCGATGCCTGCCTCATCAAGTTCTACCGGGAAATGGCCAGCAAGACCACGAACGAAAAAGTCCGCGAGATTTTCGAAAATCTTCTGGTGATGGAGCAGCACGAACAGATCGAGCTCAGCAAGCAAACCCTTGAACTCAGCGCACTCGAAATCCATCGCCGGGGACAGGATTTGGATCCAGAAACCATCTCAACCGTTTCAGCATGATCTACCGATTCGAAGACAGCACGCCCTCTCTGCCGGAGGAATATTTCGTGGCCGACAGCGCAGCGGTGATTGGAAACATCACCTTGCAAAACCAATCAAGCATTTGGTTTGGTGTGGTTCTACGCGGCGACATCGAACCCATCATCGTGGGCGAGCGCAGCAATATTCAGGACAACTCGGTGGCTCATACCAGCCACGGGAAGCCCGTTGTAATCGGCAACCACACCACGATCGGCCACAAGGTTATGCTCCACGCCTGCACCGTGGGAAATAATTGCCTGATCGGCATGGGGGCCACCCTGCTCGACGGGTGTGAAATCGGCGACAACTGCCTCGTCGGGGCCGGTGCGCTGGTGAAGCAAAATCAAAAGATTCCCGCCGGATCCCTCGCCGTTGGTTCCCCGGCCCGCGTCATCCGAAAACTCACTGAAGAAGAGATTTCCGATGTCCGGAAATATTCCGATCGCTACGTCGCCCTCCTCAACCGCTACCGCAGCGGTGCTTTAGAAGAACTCTCCAATCTGGATCAATAACTATTAATGCGGATGTGAAAAGGTGTAGCGT
>JAOZKS010000328.1 GCA_029935255.1 Pontiella sp. | reverse complement strand
CCGCCGGGCCGAGCTCGAGAATATGGCCGAAGTCTGCGCCCGCGTTCCCGCCGAAACCCCACGCACCTTCCACGAAGCCCTGCAGATGTATTGGTTCGTCCACGTCGGCGTCATCACCGAAATGAACAACTGGGATGCCTTCAACCCCGGGCGCCTCGACCAGCACCTCATCTCCTTCTACGAGCAGGAAACCGCCGCCGGAACCCTCAACGAAGATTCCGCCAAAGAACTGCTTGAATGCCTCTGGGTCAAATTCAACAACCATCCCGCCCCGCCCAAAGTCGGCATCACCCTCAAAGAGAGCGGAACCTACACCGACTTTGCCAACATTAACAGTGGAGGGCTCAAAGCTGACGGAACCGACGGCGTCAATGCCGTCACCTGGCTAGTGCTCGATGTCATCGACGAAATGCGCCTGCTCCAACCCAGCTCCAATGTGCAGGTCAGCCGCGAAAACCCCAAAGCCTTCGTTAAGCGCGCCGCAGAAATTGTCCGCAAAGGCTGGGGACAACCCTCCTTCTTCAATGCCGATGCCGTGGTTGAAGAAATGCTGCGCATGGGAAAAAGCCTCGAAGATGCCCGCAACGGCGGCACCAGCGGATGCGTCGAAACCGGAGCCTTCGGCAAAGAGTCCTACATCCTCACCGGATACTTCAACCTGCCCAAAGTCCTCGAAATCACCCTCAACAACGGCTTCGATCCCATCGCCAAAAAACAGCTCGGCATCGAAACCACATTCAACACCTACGACGAGCTCATCGAAGCCTTCAAGCAACAACTCCACCACTTCATCGAAATCAAGGTCGCGGGCAACAACACCATCGAGCAGCTCTATATGGAGCAAATGCCCGTCCCCTTCCTCTCCACCATCATCTCCGACTGCATCGCAACGGGGAAAGACTACAACGCCGGGGGAGCACGCTACAACACCATGTATATCCAAGGCGTCGGCATCGGCACCATCACCGATGCCCTCTGCGCCATCCGCAAGCAGGTCTTCGAAGAGCGGAACATGACGAAGAAAGAACTTCTCCAAGCCTTGGCAGACAACTTTATCGGTCACGACCAGATTCTTAACCTCGTCAAAAATCAGTCGCCCAAATACGGAAACGACGACGACACCGCCGATGATGTCATGTCCGTTATCTTCGAAGCCTTTCGTGACGAAGTAAACGGACGCCCCTGCATGAAAGGCGGCAACTACCGCATCAACATGCTACCCACCACCTGCCACATCTACTTCGGCTCTGTCATTGGTGCCACGCCCGATGGACGCAAAGCCCACCAACCCCTTCCCGAAGGCATCTCCCCCTCCAAAGGAGCCGACCGCTGCGGACCCACCGGCGTCATTCAATCCGCCGCAAAAATGGGACATCTCGACACCGGCGGAACCCTCCTCAACCAAAAGTTTACCCCCCAAGTACTCGAAGGTGACCGAGGGATCGACAACCTCAGCGCACTCGTCCGCGCCTACTTCCGCATGGACGGTCATCACATCCAATTCAACGTCATCAGCAAAGACACCCTGCTCGAAGCCCAAAAGCATCCCGAGGAATATTCCGACCTCATCGTCCGCGTGGCTGGCTATAGCGACTACTTCAACAACCTCGACAAAATGCTGCAAGACGAAATCATCGCCCGCACCGAACAGGATTTCGGGTAACCGCACCCACCTCATTGCATGCTTAAAACCCAACAACACCCGCATCTAAATGTTACATCCATCTCGACGGCCGTTGAGATGGATGTAACATATAAAAAAGGATATTGGAGCTGGTGCACCCGTCGCGGGCTCGCTCCGGAACGCCACCGGAGATGGCCAACCCGCGAGGAGTGGAAGAGCTACGCCAAAACCAACGAGCTGCTGAAGACGGATCCACTAATTCCGATCGACGGCATCTGCGGTGCTCAACTCCTGAAACAGAAAACCCCGCGATTTTTATCGCGGGGTTTATCGTATCCGGATGGATTCAGAGTTAGATGCCGTGCAGGGTTTCTTTGAACGGCTTGAAGAGCGCTTCCAGCTCAACCTCGACCGCGCCGGAAATCTTCAGCTTTTTCGTTTCGGTCACGGCGCCGATTTTCACGATCGGAAGATCCGCAAAGAGTGCTTCGAGTTCGGCGGCATTTTCAGGTGCGACGGAAGCAATGAAACGGCTGTTGGATTCCGAGAACAACGCGGTCGCCGCATCGAGGCCGAGGCCGGAAAGATCAACATCCGCGCCGAGCTGTCCGCCGATCGCCGTCAGCGCGAGCGAAACAGCGAGGCCGCCCTTGCTGGGCGTCGTCGCGGATTTGAGTAGTCCGGCATCGGTGGCCCGGTTCATGGCCACATAGATTCTGAGCGCCTTTTCTCCATCGACCGCGGGAACGGTTCCGCCATAGTTTTCGGGAGCGCCCTGCTCTTCGGCTAGCTTGCGATAATAGGCCGAAGCGCCGAGTTCGTTCTTGGTTTCGCCGATCACGTAAATGACGTCGCCCGCGTCTTTCAAGGGCATGGTGACCGCTTTGTTGACGTCGTCGCTTTGCCCGATGGAGGAGATCAATAACGTCGGCGGGATAGATATCTTTTTACCCCCGCGGGTGGAGTCGTTCTTGCAGGAATCCTTGCCGGAAACAGCGGGGGTCTTGTAGAGCGTGGTCAGATCGTAGAGCGCCTTGTTCGCACGGACGAGCTGAGCCATTTTATACGCGCCGTCGGGGGTCTTTTCGGACTCCACGGGGTCGGGCCAGCAAAAGTTGTCGAGGATCGCAATGCGGCTAAAATCGCCGCCGACGGCAATCACGCGGCGGACGGCTTCATCGATGACCGAGGTGGTCATGTCGTAGGTGTCGATATCGGAGTACCAGGGGTTGATGCCTTCGGCCAGAATCGCACCGCGATCCTTGTTGTATTCCACGCGCATGACGGTGGCATCGGACGGGACATCGGAGTTCACGCCGACATAGTTCTTCACGACGCTGAGGCCTTTCACCTCGCCGTCGTAGATGCGGCTCTTGTATTCGCGCGAACAGAGGTTGAGGTCGCCCATCAACTCGACGAGCGTTTCGGAATAGTCGGCCCGGGCCTCAACGGCCGGGGCCGGAATATTCGGTTTTTTCCAGACCCCGGGCATGACGAGTGTCGGACAGCCTTTTTCGTAGAGGAAATCCATATCGAGGCTGGCAATGATTTTTCCATCTTGTTTGACGGTAAAATAGCCGGAGTCGTTGTAGTTGCCCATGAAGGCAACCTCTACATCGCGCTGTTTCGCGAGAGCTTCGAACTGCTCCCGGCATTCGGGCTGGACGGCGAGGGTCATGCGTTCCTGCG
>JAOZKS010000327.1 GCA_029935255.1 Pontiella sp. | reverse complement strand
TGATCGTGTCGGCGGTAAGTCCGGTATATTTGATATAGTTTGAGTCCGGATTCCCCGCCTCGACGAAGGGTCCAGTATCTCCAGAGGGTGCTGCATCATAATTGGTGAACGAGGGCACTGGATCTAGCTGACCGAGTCCAAGATCCACCGTGTGATCGCCCGTCTTAGCCGACCGGTAATAGACGTAAAGGTCATAACTCGATGCATTTACTGCGGCGAGGTAGGCCGTCATGTTAGCAATCGTGGCATACGTGCTCGGGCTACCGAGCGGATGGCGCATTCCCGCAGTCGCAAGGTCGGTATAGCCGGACGCGTCAGCCTTAATCTCCTTCGACAACGTAAGCTCAATGACAGTACCCGAAAGGGTCGTCGTGTTCGTGTAGGACGAGTCCACATTTTTCCAGTCCGTGGCCGGAACGACACCGCTGGATTCAGTGCCGTCAAGCGTATTGCCAGCGAGACCGGTAGAGAAGTTCACGGAAATTAAAGACACCGCTAAAATCTCAATATTTAGTGCGGCCGAATCGCTTCCTCCGTTTCCATCAGCAACCTGCACCGTGAAGGTGTTGGTGCCCAGGTACCCAGCGGGCGGGGTGCCCGATAAGACTCCATTCGTAGCCACATCCAACCAAGCGGGACCTGCACTCTTTGAATAGGTCAAGGTGTCGCCCTCTTCATCCGTTGCGCTACCCGCGATCGTGTTGGAATAAGGCACCGCTTCCGTTCCGCTGCCGCCGTCGATCGGATCCAGCGTAAAGATGGGGTCGTCGTTCACGTTGATCACCGAAATATAAAATCCGGCGATATCGGTTCCGCCGTTTCCATCATCGGCCTGCACCGTAAATTCGTTAAGACCGCCAATGGAATTGGTTCCCGATAAGGCTCCATCCGTAGCCACATTCAACCAGGCGGGCCCTGCGATCTTTGAATAGGTTAGTGTATCGCCTACGTTCGCAGGCGTTGCGCTGCCCGCGATCGTGCCCGTATAACCGACATCTTCGGTTGCGTCACCGCCATCGATTGGATCCACTGTGAAAATCGGAGGCGTGCTGTCGTTGTCTACGGTAGTAACCGTGAAACTGTCTAGACCCCAGCCACCCTGTGTGGGGTTACTATCGGTCGTGTCGCATGCAAAGGTGAGGATCTCCCCTGCCTCAAGAACAATACTATCGTACCCATCCACGCCGAAAAGAATCTCAGGTTCCACATTACCTGCCGCCGTCGTGTGCTGGATATTAAATGTCGTTCCCGCAAAACCAAAGGTTTCGATTTTCGCAGTCTGGCTGGTAAAGTCCTCCGAAATCAGATCATAGTTCAGCCCCGAAAGAGCCGGACTTGAGACCACCGTAATTTCCCGGCCCGTGGTGGTGCCCAACAGGTTATTGAAGGCGATGCCGTCGATCCGTACCCGGGTATTAAATGAGAGGGAGAGCATTTGCGGCGTGCCGATGCGCTTGGTTTGCGTGGCGTTCCCGTTGGTCTCATCGATGGTGTCGTTGAGCACTCCGAGGAAATCTAAACGTTGGATAATGGTCACCGTGCCCGCGTTGGTGTCGCTAGCGACCACCGTAGCGGTAACACTTCCCATCGTGTTGGTCGCGGTGATCCCATCGGGTTGCACCACGAAATCATCGCTAACAAAATTGTGCGTGACCTCCGCCTCCACCTCCACAGAGTCAACAGCTGTGACCGTGACATTGTCAACATACACGGGCTCCGCACCGAGCGCCGTAATTTCCAACCAAAGCACATCACCAGCGACGCCCAGATTTCCGACGTCGAGCGTAATCTCTGTTTCATTAGTTTGCCCAGAGGTGATGCTGGGAGCCAGGGTTCCGACAGCTAACTCTCTAGCAAAAAACTCGTACGAACTCACAGACATGTTTTCCGTAAGATATTCCTTATCATCGCCGATAAATAGACGTACCTCAACACCTTCAAATGGATTGGCATTCGATGTTCCTGTTCCAAGAAGCATACCAATTTTATACGCAACATCAGGGGTCCAGCGCCCCACTCTCTGATATAATTTCGCTTGTGGCTGTGCCCAGTTATCTCCATAAGGCGTATTTGGAACATCGGGGGCGCCTTCCCAAACCGTACTTGCGTCACTGTTCCAGGATGGAACATTCGGGAAATAGTAGTTGGGGTTAACCGTGGAAGATTCAAAACTTGCATTGGCGATGGATAAAGCATCCCCGCCGGTATGGAAGCCCCAGACATCACCCGCAACGGTCGTTTCGCCAACGATTTCATCAATACGCCAGTAATATTGGGTATCGGCCGCGAAGCTTTCGGTGTATTCCGTCAACTCTTGTCGACCTCGGCATTCCGGGGATGCGAGGGTGGCGTTGAGCACGCTGTTATAGTCGGTTCCCACATAGACCTCATAGTGATATTTATCGGGTTGACCGGGGATCCAGCTTAAGATTTGGTCCGTAACCGCATTCGTGGCTCCATTCCACGGATAGGGAGCGCCGGCCGGTAAGTCTTCGGTTCCTGCGGCAGCATATAAGGCCGCGATTTCCGTCGGGGTGAGGGCATTGTTATAAATCCGAAGATCATCCATGACGTAGGCCCCGTTCCCATTGTGCATAATCTGTAGTGGGGTGTGGGATTTTGAAAGAACCCCATCTGGAATCGTGGTCGTAGAACTCGTTCCAGTCATCTCGACGTTGTTGACCCAGCCGCGGATCTTCTGACTCGTCCGATCAATCGTCATAACCAAATGGTACCAAGTGCCAGGAACAATCGGTGCGGAGGAAGTGACATCAAAATCATCACCGCCCATTGCAGGCTGTAGTTGCCCCTTGAAGTTAAATCCGTTGGCTTGCATATGCCCCATCTGCCAACCCGCGCTGATATCAGTCTCGGTATCCTTGCGGATGCGCCGTTTTTTAAGGAGTGCACCTCCTTCGGAGGGAATCGATGAATATTTAACCCACAACGAAACGCTCATATCGCCATCGATCGATTCGCCTCCCTCCACCGAGTCAATATCGCTGTTCTCTGCAACGCCCTCTCCTACAAGCCCGGGAACCGCGGCTCCCAGATTACCGTTTAAGACATTTCCATGCGCCTGATTGGGACCCAGGTCATGGACTCCATAGCCGCTAGTTTCCTCAAAGGTATAGCGTGAGGCCAACCCCTGATTCTTCACATAAACCTTCACATATCCACGGACGTTACTCAGGCCACCTGCATCCGTAAGCGCGTACGCAAAATTATCGACACCCACCCAGTGGTCGGGCGGGGTGTAGAGTACATTCCCGTTAGCAAGAATCTTAGCCGTGCCGCCCCTTTTCGTGGGAGCCTCT
>JAOZKS010000061.1:3120-10740 GCA_029935255.1 Pontiella sp. | reverse complement strand
TGCCCCTGCGGAAGCGGGGCGGACCATGCCGAATGTTGCCGCGCGATTATTTCCGGGAGCCGAACAGCGGAAACCCCTGAAGAATTAATGCGCTCGCGCTACACGGCCTATGTGGTGAAGAATGTGGAGTATCTCGTTCGCACCACCTATCCTTCTGTCCGCACGGATGATCTGGAAAAATCGATCCGCAAATGGATGCGGCAGGTTGAATGGCTTAAGCTACACGTTGTTGCGGTCGAGGGCGACTGCGTTGAATTCATCGCCGAATACATCACCGCCTCCGCTCCTGGGCGCCACCACGAATGCTCCGTTTTTAAGCAGCTCGATGGAGAGTGGTTTTATCTCGGCGAAGAATCCGAAGAGGAATAGGCCGCGGCGCGGATCCTATTCCATCAGCCCGTAGCAGCCTTCCGCTTCGGGGGATTCCCGCATCGCTTTGGCCAGTTCCTTGACCAATTTGGCCTGTTTTTTATCTGTCGCCAGATTGACCGTTTCCAGCGGATCTTCTTGATAGTCGTATAGGTCGCGCGAGATGACGGTGCCGTTTTTGATGAATTCGACATAGCGATAGCGTTCCGTGCGAAAGGCATAGCCGCCCTTGAAGGTGATGATTCCCTCGCGGACCGAATCCTTTTCACCGGTCATGACGGGGACGAGGCTGATTCCTTTTACAGCCCGACCGTCCCGTTTCTTATTATCCGTGGGTTGCTCTGGCACAGGCAATCCCGCGAGCTCGCAAATCGTCCGGTACATATCAATATGCCCGGAGGGGCTTGTGGTTTGAGGGATCTGTTTCCCCATGTGCGGAGCTCGGATGATCAGTGGCGAACGGGTGGCTCCTTCCATGAGTGTATGCTTGCCCCACTGGCTGTGGTCGCCGAGATGATACCCGTGGTCGCCCCACAGGACGATAAGGGTGTGGTCGGCGATCCCGAGTTCATCAACTCGGTCCAGAATTCGACCAATCTGGGCATCGATGAAGGACTACGCAGGCGTAGTAGGAATGAATCAGTTCGCGCTGCTTTTCGTCGGGAATGCGCGGAACCACCAGTTCGCCGGTTTCCGGGCTTTTATAGGTGTTGGGCGTGTCATGAAATCCATGAACCTCGGTTCCTTTTTTCCAGAGTCCGGTCATCAGGCTGGCGCGCGAAGGACCGCATACCGGCCATTGACAATGGTTGTTCAGAAAAACCGTGCCTCCATCGGCGAGGCGATCCATATTTGGACTGATCACGTTGGTGGCGCAGAAGCTTTGGGCCTTGGTCAATTTCCAACCCGTGTAAAATCCGGTAGGGCCGTCATTTAATGTAGTAGCCCGCCACCCGCCATGCCCCATCCTTGTCCATCATCGGGGTGACCGTTTCGACTGCCGTTTTCTTGTTTTCAAACACGGTGTCGAACTCAACGACCACATACTTCCCATCGGGGGCGCCCGGCAGGGATGTTTTGTAGGATGTGCTTTTCATTTTTCTTGAGACCAGCTTTCCGAGAGGCTTCCGGACCGCCTGCACGGCGCTTTCCCACTGATCCTGTTTGACGGCATTCCTGAAGTATTCAGCGGACTCTTTCCAGCTCTCCGCATAGTTCCCTTCGTCCACGATGCCGAGCCATTTCTCAGCGCTGGTGACCGCAACCTTTTCCTTTTTCGACGGGGTGATCTTAAGGTTGGAAATGACGCCGTAGCCATTGCACCACAGGCCAACGGAACCTGCCGGACGTTTGCTGAGTTCGCTGACCGCCAACGAGGGCTCTTCCTCGCCATTCACGAATACACCCACCTTTCGGTTTTGTAAAACGACCTTCACGTGGAACCACGCATCCCCGTCCGGTGCCGGATCGACCGGTTGCTCGAATTTCCCCGGGGTTTCGTTGCGAAGTCGCCGCCAAGGCCATTCCGGTTCAGAGACATATTGCACGGCATGTGCTCGCCTTTGCGGGTCTTCGGCGTGGAAATTGAACGGACGGAAATAGATCGCGTCGTGCGTTTCCAAATCCGCCACCCGGAAGGCCACACCGATAAAGCTGCTTTGCGGTGGCGCGCCCTTTCCTTTTGCATCGAACTCGATGGTACCGTTCTTAAACGCGAACCCATCAATCCATACGACATTCTGACCTCGTTTATTAAACTCAATCGCTGGTGCGCCATCCTTCTCAATCAGCTTTATGGCATCGATACTGCCGCTCCATCCCTTTCCTTCGGGGATGCCTCGCAGGTCGGCCGCCTGTTCCTGCGCATTGGAACTATGGATCCCCGCCAAAATCAGGGCGGCCACACTTATGTTCAACATCTTGGTGTTCATCGTCTCTCCTGTTTTGTGTTTTTCGGCACCCTGACCGTTTCCGCTAAATGCGGTTATCAGAATACATGCCGGGAACGGGTATGGGAAGGGGCGTATACGGGAAAGTGAGGATATCCCTGTTCCGGTTATCCCCTCGGTAATTTTTTTCGGCGTTTGGGTTGGAGGGCCTATGCGACAAGCGGATCAACAATCTCGACCTCTATGCCACGCTGCTCGCTTTTGGATTAGGGTTCTATTTGCCCAAGGGAAGGCCTGCTCCATGAGCCTTTATTGCTTGAGCCCAAGTGTGGTATCGTCCCCGCTTCTCACCGCGCAAAAAAACAAAGACGGTTTCTTCATGAAAAAAGGCATCCATTTAAAACTCCCCATCTATGAGCTGTGCGACGAACTGACGGAAGCGCTCGCGACGGAGTCGCGATTGATTATCGAAGCTCCCACCGGTTCGGGCAAATCGACGCAGGTGCCGCAGATGGTGCTCGACTGCGGGGTCGCCGGGCCGGGCGAGGTGGTGGTGCTCCAGCCGCGCAGGCTGGCGGCGCGGTTGTTGGCCAAGCGTGTGGCGGTCGAACGGAATGAACCTCTTGGCGGCGAGGTGGGCTATCAGGTTCGCATGGAATCCCATGTTTCCGACCGAACCCAAATCCGCTATGTCACCGAAGGCATTCTCTTGCGCCAGTTCCTGTCCGACCCCGAGCTGCGCGGCATTTCTACGATTATTTTCGACGAGTTCCACGAGCGGCATATCTATGGCGACATCACACTCGCCCGAGCCATTCGCCTTCAGCAAACGCGCCCCGATCTGAAGATTATCGTCATGTCGGCGACGCTCGAAGCCGGGCCGTTGCGGGATTACCTCGAACCCTGCCGCGAGCTCAAAAGCGAAGGCCGCATCTTTCCGGTCGAGATCAACTATTCCCCCAAGCGCATCGACTTCCGCCACCATCCCGTTTGGGAGGCCGCCGCCGATGCTTTTGAAAAGGCGATCGAATCCGGGGCGGAGGGCGATGTGCTCGTTTTCATGCCGGGCGGCTATGAGATTTCCCGCACGGTGGGGGCCATTCGGGCCAAAAAGTGTGCGCGGGCTTTTACCGTGATGCCTCTGCACGGAGAACTTTCCGCTCGCGATCAGGATGCAGCGGTGGGGGAGTGCGAACAACGCAAAGTGGTGGTCGCAACCAACGTTGCCGAAACCTCGATCACCATCGCGGGCATTCGGATGGTCATCGACAGCGGCCTCGCCCGCATCGCCCGATACGATCCCAACCGTGGAATCGACACGCTGCTGGTGGAGCGTATCAGTCGCGCTTCGGCCGATCAGCGGACGGGCCGCGCCGGACGTACTGCGCCGGGAACCTGCCACCGCCTCTGGACCGAACAGGAGCATGTTGCGCGGCCCATGCAGGAACTTCCTGAAATTCTGCGGCACGATTTGGCAGAGGTCGTTCTGACGTTGAAGGCGGGCGGCATTGACGACGTTGAAAATTTTCAGTGGCTGGAAAAACCAAATCCAAAATCCTTGAAACAAACGCTGAGTCTATTGACCGATCTGGGTGCACTGGATTCTGCGGGAACGCTGAGCATTATCGGCAAAAAGATGGTGTCGTTCCCGATGCACCCGCGCTATGCCCGGATGCTGCTGGCGGGTGAGCAGTATGCGTGCGTCCGGCAGGCCTGTCTGATTGCCGCGCTGACACAGGGGCGCTCGATCTTGCAACGCAATAAAGGAAAGGAGACGCGGGGGAACCGCGATGACCTGCTGGGCGAAGATGGAGTTTCCGATTTTAAACGCCTGATGCGCGCATGGGTGTTTGCTGATAATAACCATTATAACGCCGATGCCTGCCGCAAGCTGGGGGTTCACGGTGGCGCGGCGCGGCAGGTGAAACCGCTTTACGAACGCTTCCTGCGAATTGCAGAGAAGGAGGGGCTGAAGGTCAATACTCGCGCGCCACTCGACGAGGATCTGCAGAAGTGTATTCTGCTGGCGTTCTCCGACCACGTCGCCAAGCGCCGCGATGGCGGTACGCTCCATTGCGAGGTGGTGCATGGCCGTTCAGGCGATCTCGACCGCGATAGCGTCGTGCGCGATAGCGCCTTGGTGGTGGCCGCTGAGATCCGCGAGATCGAGGGGAGCCGCAATTTGAACGTCCGACTGAATCTATGCACGGCCATTAGCGAAAGCTGGCTCGACGAACTTTTTCCGGATGATATGGAGGAGCGGATCGATGTCGTGTTTGATCCGGTCCTGAAGCGCGTGGTTTCCAAGCACTGGAAATCATTTCGGGGGTTGGAGCTCCATGCCCGCATGGTGCAGGAAGTCGATCCGCAGCAGGCGGCGGAAATTATGGCTGAGGAAGTCCTGGCGGGTCGGCTGAATCTATTGAAGTGGGATGACCAAGTTGAAAAGTGGATCATGCGCGTCAACTGTCTGGCAGAGGGCTGCCCGGACTACGGTATTCCAGCCATCGACGAAGAGGCGCGGCGGGCGATGGTGCAGGAAATTTGCCTCGGGGCGGTATGCAAGCGCGATCTGAAGGATCGGTCGGTTTGGAAGGTGGTTAAGTCGTGGCTGTCGGCGGCGCAGTTGGAGATGGTCGATAAGCAGGCACCGGAGCGGATCAAACTACCGAGTGGGTTTGGTGCGAAGATGCGTTATGAGGAGGGGCTTTCGCCCGTGGTTTCAGCGACGATCCAGAATCTCTATGGCCTCGAAAAAGTTCCAACCATTGGGTTCGGCCGAATCCCGGTAGTCGTCGAGGCGTTGGCTCCGAACCAGCGCCCTCAGCAAAAGACGCAGGATATGCAGTCATTCTGGAAGAATGCCTATCCCCTGCTGAAAAAGGAACTGAAAGGCCGTTATCCCAAGCATGAATGGCGATAGGATCGGGGGGTTATCCGGTCCCCGTCAATCTGGGCGCGACAATTGGATTAATTTGCAAATCTCGTAGACTAAACAGATTGCTTGTCTTGCTTCCCCTTATTTTTCGGGCACCGCTTTTTCTTTTTTCACCGAAAAAGGTTCGATTTTGCTCAAATACGTCCTCGATAAAGCGCCTGCTTCCGAGAGCTACCCCATCGGTGAAATAGCGAATTCGGCAACGCACAAGGTCATACCGGTTAAGTTCTCCTCCGAGATTAATCACTTGCTGAACCCTTTCAGGTTCAAAACCAGCTCGCTGGGCCGTTTTTTCACCCGTGCTGAACAGATAGGAGCGGTATTGGGTCGCAATCTTTCTCCAGCCAACTTGTTGGCCGTGTAGAGATAGGATTTGTGCAATTCCCGCACGTGCCGCCTCGCCTCCGGTCACCGCCTCCGCATAGCCGCAAAAGCGATAGTCTCGGGGATCTTCAACCATCCCCGCCCGTACAGGGTTCAGTTCGATATAGCTGGCCATGGTCGCAATCGTATGGTCTGAATCCTCGACCAAAACGCTCTTGAAGCGCTCCTCCCACAGTGTTCCTCGTCGGTTATTTTTGCGGTTGTACCACTTAGAAAAACGTTCCTTTAGTTCCTTAACGAAAGCCGAAAGGTTTCCCATCCGCGAAGTATACTGATCTCTCCACTCATTCAGCCAATCTTCGCAACTGGTTTTATTGGCATGGGCACGGGCGCGCTCATATTGTTGCAGAATCATATTGGCCTGTTGTTTGGTGTAGAACTGATGGATGCGACGGAGCAGTTCATCATCATCGATCTGTCCGGCAGGGGGAACTTCGATCAAGATATGCCAATGGTTTGACATGATGCAATATGTAAGAATCCGCACGCCCATAAAGGCCTCCAACTTACGCATCGTAAGCCGAAAAAACGCCTTTTCATCGGCACCCAGAATATAATCCCGGTTAACAATACGGGACATGATGTGATAATAGTTGGTATCTCTGTTTCCGAGCATCCGAGGCTTTCTCATGGGCAATACATATAGTGCTTAAAATACATTATGTCGATAAATATATTTATATTGTGCCTGTCACTTTATTGTATTCATCTATCGAAATCATCTAATGGGTGTACAACTTTATATCCGCAATACGTCTCTTGGGATGATATCGTTTAACATTTGGAGAGTAGATCATGCAAAAGATGACAAATCCATCCCGTCGCAGTGTGTTGGCCGTTGGAGCAGCGATTGCCGCATTCAATATCGTTCCCTCGTCTGTGTTGGCGGAGGCTTCGAAAAAGAAAAAAGGAAAGGCAGCTCTCCTGCCAAGCGAACGGCTTAATCTTGGTTTTATTGGGATCGGAGGGAAAGGGGCTCAAAATATTCGGGGGTGCTCGCGCCATAATATCTATGCGCTGTGTGATGTGGATGCGGTGCGTGGCGCTCAATCTTTTGAGCGGTATCCGACCGCAAAGCGGTTCGATGACTGGCGCGTATTGCTTGAAAGGGATGCCAAGAATCTGGATGCCGTCGTTATTTCGACGCCGGATCACAACCACGCGGTCATTACGATGGCGGCGATGCAACTTGGCCTTCCGGTCTACTGCGAAAAACCGCTTACCCGTACTCTTTCAGAAGCCCGCCTCATTACGGAATATGCTCGAAAGAATGGGATTGTGACCCAGATGGGAAATCAGGGCCATGCGAAGGAGGGTGCGCGCCTGACGAATGAATGGATTCAGTCTGGGATGCTCGGTGAGATTCGTGAAGTGCATTGTTGGACGAACCGCCCGGTCTGGCCTCAGGGGATTATCCGTCCGCCGGCAGAGGCTGTGCCTTCGACGATGAACTGGGATGTATGGCTGGGACCGGCTCCGGAGGTGCCTTACAGTAGCCAGGTTGCACCTTTCAAGTGGCGCGGGTTCTGGGACTATGGCGCGGGGGCACTCGGTGACATGGCCGCGCATATTATCGACCACCCCGTCTGGGCTCTCGGTCTTGGCGCACCGCTGAGTGTGGAGGTGGAGTTTGAGCGGAAGAATCCTGCCAGTGCAAAAGACTCCTTTCCCGTTTCGACCGTGGTGACCTACCAGTTTGCCGCCCGTGGCGATCAACCTCCGGTGACGTTGAAATGGTTTGACGGGAGAAATCCGGTGCCGCGCCCCGCAACACTCGAGGACAGCCGAAGGTTGTCAAAATCCGGTGGCGTGATCTATTACGGAAGCAAGTATTCCATGATGCATAGTAGTCATGGCGGCGTTCCTCGCATTTTTCCTGAGGTGGAAATGCAGGAGGTGAACAAGGCTGGATTGCGCCCCCCGAAAAGCATTCCGCGTTCACCGGGACACTATGAAGAGTGGCTGCGGGCGGTTAAGGCCAATGATTGCACCGGCCCAAAATCCAACTTTGCCTATGCGGGCCCGCTGACCGAGACGATA